>CANFJQ010000023.1 GCA_947447615.1 Comamonadaceae bacterium | reverse complement strand
TGCGGATTTGCCAAGGACGTTTTGCAAAAAATCTCCGATGCGCCTTTGAGCGATTGCCTTAGCTGCGGCCAACCCGCATTTGAAAAACAAGTCACTGCTGCTGGCTTTCAACTCAAGGGCTCCGGTTGGTACGTCACGGATTTTCGGGGCGGCAAGACGGAAGCTCCCGCTGGTGCGGACGGCGCTGCTCCCCCTAAAACCGAGAAGAGCGCTGACCCTGCGACGGCTTCCAGCGCTTCAGGTTCTGATACTGCTTCGAGCGCGCCTGCCGCCGCCACCCCGGCTCCTGCGGCTTCACCGGCCCCCGCCGCCCCGAGCGCAGCACCAGCGGCTTCCGCTTGAGCGCAAGGTTCCGCTCCACTAGCCCGAAAGCTTATTCCGTGCCATTCAAAAAATACTTGCTGACCGGATTGATGGTGTGGCTGCCCTTGGCCATCACCATCTGGGTGTTGCTGTGGATGATGAACGTACTGGACGGATTGTTCGGCCAAATGCTCACCGCGCTGTCGGCGGTCAGTTCGGACCAGTCCGCTGCTTCGCTGGAAAAGCTGCGCCATATCCCAGGCCTAGGCGTTGTCTTGGTGCTGGGCTTTATGTTGCTTACCGGCGCACTCGTATCCAATGTGGCGGGCCGCTGGTGGCTCAAGCAATGGAACCGGATGTTTACCCATATACCGGTGGTCAAGTCGATTTACAACAGCGTCAAGAAGGTGTCTGACACGCTGTTTTCCAGCAATGGCAATGCCTTTCGCACCGCTTTGCTGGTGCAGTTTCCGCGCCAGGGCACCTGGACGATTGCTTTTCAAACCGGCGTGCCTGATGGCGAAGTGGCTCGTCACTTGCATGGCGATTTGATCAGCGTCTATGTACCCACCACCCCCAACCCCACCGGCGGATATTTTCTTTTGCTGCCCCGCGCCGAGGTGATTGAACTGGACATGAGCGTGGACGAAGCGCTGACTTACGTTATTTCGATGGGCGCGGTGTCGCCGACGGTACGTACTGTGCCTTCGGACCACGGCCCTGCAACTTAAACCCCACTTCACTGCCCCTTTAAGGGTTGGACTACACACCATGGCAATGCGCTCTCACTATTGCGGTCTTGTGACCGATGCCCACATGGGCCAAACCGTTTCCTTGTGCGGTTGGGTCAACCGCCGCCGCGACCATGGTGGCGTGATTTTTGTCGATTTGCGTGACCGCGAAGGCTATGTCCAGGTGGTGTGCGATCCGGACCGCGCCGAGATGTTCAAGACCGCCGAAGGCCTGCGCAATGAGTTTTGCGTGCAAGTCAAAGGCCTGGTGCGTGCGCGCCCTGAGGGCACGGTCAATGACAACCTGAAAAGCGGAAAAATCGAAGTCCTGTGCCAGGAATTGATCGTGCTCAACCCGTCGGTAACGCCGCCATTCCAGATCGACGAAGACAATTTGTCCGAGACCACGCGCCTGACGCACCGCGTGCTGGACCTGCGCCGCCCCTATATGCAAAACAATTTGATGCTGCGTTACCGCGTGTCGATGGAAGTACGCAAATTTTTGGACGCTAACGGTTTTGTCGATATCGAAACCCCCATGCTCACCAAGAGCACGCCCGAAGGCGCGCGCGACTACCTGGTGCCCAGCCGTGTTCATGATGGTCAGTTTTTTGCCTTGCCGCAATCGCCCCAGTTGTTCAAGCAATTGCTGATGGTCGCTGGTTTTGACCGCTACTACCAGATCACCAAGTGCTTTCGCGACGAAGACTTGCGCGCTGATCGCCAGCCCGAATTTACCCAGATTGATATCGAAACCTCCTTCTTGGGCGAGGAAGAAATCCGCGATATGTTCCAAGGCATGATTGCGACGGTATTTAAAAACACCATTGGCGTGGACCTGGGCGACTTTCCGGTGATGAGTTACGCCGATGCGATGCACATCTATGGTTCGGACAAGCCGGACTTGCGCGTGAAACTGCAATTTACCGAAATGACCGACGTCATGAAAGACGTGGACTTCAAGGTGTTTTCGAGTGCGGCAACCATGAAGGGCGGGCGCGTAGTGGCGCTGCGCGTACCCGGTGGCTCGGTCGAGGGCGGCGGTATCAGCCGCGGCGAGATTGACGCCTATACCGAGTTTGTCAAAATTTACGGCGCCAAAGGCCTGGCCTACATCCGGGTCAACGATGCGTCCAAAGGGCCAGGCCAGGAGGCCACCGCGCGGTGGCCGGGCCTGCAAAGCCCCATCGTCAAAAACATCCACGACGCAGCGCTTGCTGAATTGCTCAAACGCACTGGCGCACAAGACGGTGATTTGATTTTCTTTGGCGCCGACAAAGCCAAGATCGTCAACGATGCCATCGGCGCATTGCGCTTGAAAATCGGTCACAGCGATTTCGGCAAAAAGCAGGGCTTGTTCGAAAAAGGCTGGGCGCCCCTGTGGGTGGTGGACTTCCCCATGTTCGAGTTCGACGAGGAAGCCCAGCGCTACACCGCGACCCACCACCCGTTTACCGCGCCCAAAGACGGCCACGAGGACTGGATGGTCACCGCCCCCGAAAAATGCATCTCCAAAGGCTATGACATGGTCTTGAACGGCTGGGAAATGGGCGGCGGCTCGGTGCGTATCCACCGTGCCGACGTGCAGCAAAAAGTGTTTGACGCGCTCAAGATCACGCCCGAAGAAGCGCAACTCAAGTTCGGCTTCCTGCTCGATGCCTTGCAATACGGTGCGCCCCCGCACGGTGGCTTGGCCTTCGGTCTGGACCGCATCATCACCTTGATGACGGGCGCCGAATCCATTCGCGATGTGATTGCCTTCCCCAAAACCCAGCGCGCCCAGTGTTTGCTCACGCAAGCGCCCAGCCCGGTGGACGAAAAGCAGTTACGCGAGTTACATATCCGCTTGCGCAACCTGGACGCAGTCAAGGCCTGAAACGCCCGCGCCCGGCTCTAGACACCCATGATGCGCTGGTAAGCCCGGCGCGTGGGTTCGGAGACCGCATCGAGCAATTGGAGATGGCTGGTTTGGTGGCGTGCCAGCATGCGCGCAGAAGCCACCCAACGCGATTTGCAAAACCAGTGGCAGCTGTGCTGCATCAGCAGCAATTCGGCCGTTAAGCAAAAGGCGCGGTCGCGCGCAGACAGGCCAGCCGCGTTGCCCATCACGCGGCTAATACCCTCGCCATGCACTAACAAAATGTCGTGCAGGCTGAAGGTGGAAGCGGGCAGCCAGCGCGTGGCCAGCGGCAAACTCAAGGGCAGGGTGCTGGCGCGCAAACGGCGCGGGTCGGCTTCGGCGGCCAAATCGGTCAGCAGGCTTTGAAATTGGCCTTCGAGTTGGTTTTCGGTTTGCGCCAGCATGGACCAAATGCTTTGGCGCCGCTCGGCTTGCTGCTCGCCCATGGCGCGCAAATAGCCGTCCACCAGGGTTTGCATCAGGCTCTCAATCTGGTAGCGCCGCAGAAACCGGCCCAAAATCAGAACACGGCGACGCTGCTCCAGCGAATTGCGCATTTGCAGGCTGAAAGCGAGTACCGCGAAAAAGACCAGAACGTTCATGGTGGTGTGGTGCCTGGCACGGCACGCCTACTTGGGGATGCAGGGCAAGTGTAGCGACTGCATCCCTCCTACCTCGCAAAGGCGGCAGGCACAATGCGGCCATGCCCCGCCTTCGCTTATGCGCCCCGCTGTGAAAATTCCCCAATCTGTGTTGGTGATCATCTATACGCCCTCCTTGCAGGTGCTGCTGATTCGCCGTGCTGACTCCGACCCAGCCGCCTCTGCTTTTTGGCAATCGGTGACCGGCAGCAAAGACCACGCGGACGAATCCTTTGAAGAAACCGCTGTGCGCGAAGTGCGCGAAGAAACTGGCATTGACTGTTCTCCTGCTTCGCCCTTGAATGCCCATCTGCGTGATTGGGCGTTGGAAAACGTGTATCCGATTTACCCGCGCTGGCTGCACCGCTACGCGCCGGGCGTCGTATTCAACACCGAGCGTGTGTTTGGTTTACGAGTGCCCGAGGGCACGGCAGTACAACTCGAGCCGCGTGAACATACTGCTTTTCAGTGGCTACCCTATGCGCAGGCGGCGGCGCTGTGTTTTTCGCCATCCAACGCCGAAGCCTGCCTGCTGCTTCCCCGGTTTGCAAGCTGACAGCGCCGCTATGCCATCCGCTTTACGTGTGGTCAGCTACAACATCCACAAAGGCGTGCGCGGCTTAGGTCCGGCGCGTCGCTTAGAAATTCACAACCTCCGCCAAGCCATAGCGCGCCTGGACGCGGACCTGGTGTGCTTACAGGAAGTGCGCAAGCTCAATCGGCGCGAAGAACAGTTTTTTGCCCAGTGGCCCAGCCAAGGCCAGGCTGATTTTTTGGCGCCGCAAGGCCATACCGCCGTGTACCGCAGCAATGCGATTACCCGGCACGGCGAGCATGGCAACGCTTTGCTCTCGCGCTGGCCGGTGCTGGCACACCAGCACGCCGATATGTCGGACCACCGTTTTGAGCAGCGCGGACTATTGCATAGCGAAGTGGAGGTGCGCGGGCAGCGAGTCCATGTGCTGGTACTGCATCTGGGTTTAATGCGCGGCGGGCGCATGCGCCAGTTGCAGCAGGTCTGCGAATACGTGCGCCGCGATATCGCACCTGAGGCGCCAGTCATTGTGGCCGGGGACTTCAATGAGTGGAACGCCAGCGTGCGCAAAGTGCTGGGCGATGTGGGTCTGGATGCGCCGACGCATCCGCATATGCCCACCTTCCCTTCGGCGCTACCTCTGTTGGCGCTGGACCATATTTACACCCGTGGCCTGCTGCCCGTGCGCCAGCATGTGCCGCACGGGCCGCAGTGGGCGCGTATGTCAGACCATTTGCCCATCGTGGCTGAGTTTGTGTTGCCGGGTGGGCCGACGCGATGAACGCGGTGCATTTGCGGGCGCGCCACCACCTGCATTTGCTGCAAGGTGCCAAGGAGTTGTTCCAGGCCATGGTGCATGCCATCGAGCACAGCAAGCACGAGGTACGCCTGGAAACCTATATTTTTGCCTTTGACGAACAGGGCCAGGCGGTGGCACAGGCGCTAGAACAAGCGGCGCTACGCGGAGTGGATGTCTATTTAGTGGTCGATGGTATTGGCACGCCGCCCTTGCCGCCCGATTGGACCGCGCGCTTTGACGCTGCCGGTGTACGCTGGCACCGTTTTTCGCCGCTGGGTTGGCTAGGTGTTTTTTTCCCGGTGCGTTGGCGCCGTTTGCACCGCAAGCTCTGCGTGGTCGATGGGCATGTGGTTTTTTGCGGTGGCATCAACGTGATGGATGATTTCTACGATATGCGCTGGGGTGTATTGGAGTCGGCGCGTTTGGATTTTGCGGTGCAGGTACATGGCCCTTTGGTGCAAGATGCACTGGCCTTGATGCGGCGCTTTTGGACCCGCCTGGACTTTGCGCATGGCTTGGAAACACGCCAGTGGCGCAAAGCCCGTAGCCAATTGCAAAGCGCTTTACGGCCACAGCCCGCGCCCATGCACGCACCCGGACCGCAGGACGTGCAAGCAAAAATTCCGGCGGCACTGGTACTGCGCGATAACCTGCGCAACCGTAGCCGTATCGAGCAGACCTATCGCCAGGCAATTGGGCAGGCGCACCACGAAGTATTGATCGCCAATGCCTATTTCATGCCAGGACGTAAGTTGCGCCGCGCGCTGGAACATGCCGCGCAGCGCGGGGTGCGTGTGGTCTTGTTATTGCAAGGCCGCTATGAGTATTTCATGCAGTTCCATGGTGCGCGCGCTGTGTATGGCAGTTTGCTCGCTGCTGGCGTGGAAATTCATGAATACCAAGGCGGTTTTTTACACGCCAAAGTGGCGGTGGTAGATGGGGTCTGGGCCACGGTGGGTTCGTCCAACCTCGAACCCTTAAGCCTCTTGCTGGCGCGCGAAGCCAATGTGGTGCTGCGTGATGTGCAATTTGCCCAGGAACTGCGCGAGCGCTTGCACCATGCTATCGAACAGCAATCGGTGCAGATGGATCCACTGCGTTATGCGCAACGCGGGCGTTGGCAACGCGCCTTGGATCTGCTGGCGCTGCTGGTTTTGCGGGTCGGCTTGTTTGTCGTGGGTCGCGGCTACTAAGCAATGGGCCCGGTCGGCCAATCCCGCCGTAGGTACGAGTGCATTGCGCCACCGCACCGAAGCGATAAGCAAACGCTGGTAATATGGTTTGGTAGCTACTATTATTAGAGTGCCATGAACCCATCTGACGAGGACGTTGGAACTCCGGTTTCCGTCAAAATTCGCGAGCGCATACAGGCCGCCCGCAAGCGTTTTAACGCGAACGACAATATCGCCGAATTCGTTCAACCCGGCGAACTCGAAGCCTTGCTGGACGAGGTCGAAGAAAAAATGCGCGGCGTGCTGGGTTCGCTGGTCATCGACACCGAGAACGACCATAACACCGCCAACACCGCGCGCCGGGTGGCCAAGATGTACCTCAATGAAGTGTTCCGGGGCCGCTATGTGCCTGCGCCTGCGATCACCGAATTTCCCAACGCCGAACACCTGAACGAGCTGATGATCGTCGGCCCGATCACCGTGCGCAGCGCCTGCAGCCACCATTTTTGTCCGGTCATTGGCAGTATTTGGATTGGCGTATTGCCCAATGAGCACACCAATGTCATTGGCCTGAGCAAATACGCGCGCCTGGCCGAGTGGGTCATGGGGCGGCCCCAAATTCAAGAAGAAGCCGTGGTGCAACTGGCGGACTTGATCCAGGAAAAAACCCAACCCGATGGACTGGCTATTGTGATGGAGGCCAGCCACTTTTGCATGTCCTGGCGCGGTGTGAAAGATATGGACAGCAAGATGATTAATTCCGTCATGCGTGGCGTGTTTTTGAAAGACCCGAATTTGCGCCGCGAGTTTTTGTCTCTCATTCCTAAGAAAGGCTGAACCATGTTGGTCCGTTTGCTTTATGCCAGTCGCGCTGTTGACCCGGCCAGCGCAGAGATTGAACAAATCCTGGCGCAGTCCCGGCAGGGCAATCCGGGGCTGGGGATCACCGGCATTCTTTGCTATGGCGGTGGTATTTTTCTGCAAGCCATCGAAGGCGGACGCAATGCGGTCAGTGAGCTATACGGCCACATACAGCGCGACCCGCGCCACAAAGACGTGATCTTGCTGCACTACGAAGAAATCAGCGAACGGCGCTTTAGTGGCTGGACCATGGGCCAGGTCAATATGTCCAAAATCAATGCCAGCATCTTGCTCAAGTACGCCGAAAAGCCCGAGCTAGACCCCTACAACGTATCGGGCAAAGTGTCACTGGCCTTGTTGGAAGAACTGATGGCTACCGCGTCCATCATGGGCCGGGCCTGAGTGGCATAGCGATTGCCCATGGCCTTGTTGCTGGGTTGCGATTTTTCAAGCAGCCCGGGGCCGCGCAAGCACATTGTCCTGGCCTGGGGGCATAGCGACGGCGCGCGGCTGGTTCTAGATAGCCTGGAGCGCTTGCAAAGTCTGGACGCTTTTACTGCGGCTTTGTGCGCGCACCCTGCCTGGGTGGGCGGATTTGATTTGCCCTTTGGCCTGCCGCGTGAACTCATTGTGTACTTGGGCTGGCCCACGCGCTGGGAAGATTGCATTACACATTACGCGGCTTTGCCCCGACCTCAGATTCGCGATCTGTTCGCGGCCTTTTGCGACAGCCGTCCTGTAGGTGGCAAGTTCGCACATCGGGCTACCGATGGCCCCGCAGGCTCCAGCCCTTCGATGAAATGGGTGAACCCTCCAGTGGCCTATATGTTGCACGCAGGCGTACCCGCTATCCGTGCAGCGGGCGCCTATTTCCCTGGTTTGCATACGCCTGATAAGCAGGCAGCGCGCATTGCCCTGGAGGCCTATCCCGGCATGTTGGCACGCGAGGTGCTGGGTGCGCAAAGCTATAAAAGTGACGATAAAGCCAAGCATACGCCAGAGCGTTTGATTGCCCGCAAAGACCTGATCAACGCCCTGGAGCTGGGGCAGACGCGCTGGGGCACCCGTCTTAAGCTCAGCCATGCGCAGCGTGATGCACTGGCGCATGATGCGAGCGGCGATGCGCTGGATGCAGTCTTGTGCCTGGTACAAGCGGCCTGGGCGCAAGCTGCCCATGCGCAAGGCAATGTGCTCTATGGCTTGCCCACTGATATGGATGCCTTGGAAGGCTGGATACTGGGTGCTTAGGCAGGTGAATGCCTGGCACCATGCGAAGGTACTTTAGTGGGGGTCGCCGCAGACTGCACAAGCCGGATTTTTTTGTACCCGCAGCCGCGTCCACTCCATGCTCCGCGCATCAAGCATGAGCAAATAGCCACTTAGTGAAGTGCCAGTGCGCGCCAGCAGTTTGAGCGCTTCCAGCGCTTGCATCGCGCCGATCACACCGACCAAAGGCGCTAACACGCCCATGGTGGCACAGCGCGCTTCTTCGGGCGGGGCATCGGGCGCAAACACGCAGGCGTAGCAGGGTGCGTTGGCATCGCGCGGGTCATACACCGCAATTTGCCCATCCATGCCAATAGCCGCGCCGCTAACGAGCTGAACGCCATGCTGCACACACGCGGCGTTGATGGCCTGGCGAGTCTGAAAGTTATCGCAGCAATCGAGTACCACATCGGCCACTGCCACCAAAGTCCGCAGCAGTTGCGCATCAGCGCGTGTTTGCAAAGCCTGAACCTGCACCGAAGGGTTGAGTTGGGCTAGTGTTTTTTGGGCCGATAGCACTTTGGCTTGGCCAATGCTTTTAGTGCTGTGCATGATCTGGCGCTGTAAATTGGTCAGATCAACGGTGTCGTCATCGACGATGGTGATGCTGCCTACCCCCGAGCAGGCCAGGTACATGGCCGCCGGTGAGCCCAGCCCTCCGGCTCCAATAATCAGTACGTGCGATTGCAGGATGCGGCGCTGGCCCTCGACCCCAATGTCATCGAGCAGCAGGTGCCGCGAATAGCGCAGTAAATCTGCGTCGGGCAGTTCTTCCGGTTCAGACACCGGGCTGCCTCATTCCTCTTTTTTCTCGGCGCTGCGCTCGACTTGCGTTTTGCTGATCAGCACCGGCTGGCCTTTGAGCTTTTTAAGCGCCTGGCCAAGTTGGAAGTCTTTGTCTGAGCCAAATTCTGGAGCGCGGCGCTCAGCCACCGGTTTACGCGATTCCTCTTCCAGCCGCTTCATAGCCTCTTCACGCGCTTTCTCGCGCGCTGGGTCTTTCACTTCTTCGCCCTGGCCGCTGGCCAGGTGTTTTTCCAGGTCGGCTTCCCGCGTGCGCAGCGCTGCAAACGGGCTGCCTTCTTCGGTGTCATCGACCATCAAGTCCGGCACGATGCCTTTGGCTTGGATGGAGCGGCCACTGGGCGTGTAGTAGCGAGAAGTAGTGATCTTCAGCCCGGTGTCACCGCTCAAAGGACGGAAGGTTTGCACCGAACCTTTGCCAAAGGTTTGCCCACCCATGATGGTGGCGCGTTTATGGTCTTGCAAAGCGCCGGCCACAATCTCGCTGGCCGAGGCCGAGCCTTCATTGACCAGCACGATAAGCGGAATATTCTTCAGCTGGGCTGGCAGTTTTTTGATCGGGTCCGCGCCCATGCGGCCCATGTAATCGCGTGCAGTAGCGCGCAGGGTTTGCTTGCTTTCTTCGGTTTGCCCGTTGGTGCTGACCACGGTCACGTTATCGGGCAGAAAGGCGGCGGAAATGGCCACCGCCGCATTGAGCAGGCCGCCTGGGTCATTGCGCAAATCCAGCACCATGCCTTTCATCTTAGGGTCTTGCTCATACAAATCGTTGACCTTTTTCACAAAGTCATCGACAGTGCGTTCCTGGAACTGGCTCACTCTGATCCATGCGTAGCCCGGCTCAATCAACTTGCCGCGCACCGACTGTTGTTTGATCTCTTCGCGGATGATGGTGACCGGGAAAGTGCGGTTCTCGTCTTTGCGGAATACGGTCAATGTCACTTTGGTGGCCGGTTCGCCACGCATGCGCTTGACCGCTTCGTTGAGGCTCAGGCCCTTCACGGCGGTGTCATCGACTTTGATAATCAAGTCATTGGGCTTGAGGCCCGCGCGATCGGCCGGTGAGCCTTCAATCGGAGAGACGACTTTGACCACGCCATCTTCCTGCGTGATTTCAATACCCACGCCGACAAATTTGCCGGTCGTGCCTTCACGAAACTCTTTGAAGGATTTCTTATCAAAATAAGTGGAATGCGGGTCCAGGCTGGACACCATGCCGGTTATGGCGTCGGTGATCAGCTTTTTCTCGTCCACCGGTTCCACATAATCGCTTTTTATCAGGCCAAAGACGGTAGAGAGCTGTTGCAACTCTTCCAGAGGCATGGGCGCCAGGGTATTGCGGGCCACGGTTTGCACAGAAACCGTCGTGAGCGAACCGGCTAAAGCGCCAAGCATCACCCAACCTGCAATCTTTAATTTTTGACCCATAGTCGTTCCCGTTTCCTAATTCCCTGTGCACCTGTTGGCCAAAACGCCAGCGATAAGCGCCTATTGTGCCTTTGAAAGCAGCAACTTGCGCTGGGGCAGGGGCATCCCCCGAAGTACCGTCAAACCGTTTTGCCCTGGTTTGCGACCGACTGCGCCGCTTGCGCGACGGCCTGGGCGTCGCCCAAATAGTAATGGCGGATCGGTTTCAGTTGTGCGTCCAGTTCGTAAACCAGCGGTATCCCATTGGGGATATTGACACCGACGATGTCATCGTCCCCGACCTGGTCCAGGTATTTCACCAGCGCGCGTATGGAATTGCCATGCGCCGCAATCACAGGGCGCTTGCCAGCGCGCAAAGCCGGTGCAATGGATTCCTGCCAAAAAGGCATGACGCGCGCCACGGTGTCTTTCAGGCATTCGGTGAGCGGCACCTGGCCCGGTGCCAACTTGGCGTAGCGGGGATCGCTGCCCTCCCAGCGCGGGTCAGTGGGCTCCAGCGCCGGTGGCGGCACGTCAAAGCTGCGGCGCCAGGTTAGCACTTGCTGCTCGCCGTACTGGCGTGCCATATCCGATTTATTGAGGCCTTGCAAAGCGCCGTAATGGCGCTCATTGAGTCGCCAGCTGTGCACCACCGGCAGCCAGGTGCAGTCCATGTGGTCTAGGCAATGCCACAGGGTGCGCGTGGCCCGCTTGAGCATGCTGGTGTAGGCCAGATCAAAGGCATAGCCTTCGGCTTTGAGCAAACGCCCCGCGTTTTGCGCTTGTTCGATGCCGGTGGGCGTCAAGTCCACATCGGTCCAGCCGGTAAAGCGGTTTTCAAGATTCCAGGTGGATTCGCCGTGGCGTATCAAGACAAGTCGGTGCATGGCAGGAAATGGGGGGAATTGAAGGGGAATGCAGCCGCGCGGGCTGTGCGGGATCAGGGGGCATTCTAAAATGCCCGATTGTTCTCTCCCTCGCACCCTCAAGGAACCCTAGTGAAATTTCTTCTCGATAACTGGATGTTGATCACCTTGGCCCTGATTTCGGGCGCTCTATTGCTGGCGCCAGTCATGCAAGGCGCAGTCAGCGCAGGCCTCAGCGCCAACGACGCGGTATTGTTGATCAACCGGGAAAAAGCGGTGGTGGTGGATGTGTGCGAACCCACAGAGTTTGCTGCCGGGCACATCGTGGGCTCTAAAAACATTCCGCTGGCAGATTTGCCTTCCAAGCTGGCGGCTGCGGTAAAAAACAAAGGCTTGCCCTTGATTTTGGTGTGCCAGTCCGGCGTGCGCTCTGGCCGTGCGGTGGCTGCGGCCAAAACCCTGGGTTATGAACAAGTCCATTCGCTCGGTGGTGGTCTGGCGGCCTGGAAAAGTGCCGGGCTGCCACTGGAAAAAGCCTGAGCCGCCCTTCAAAAATCGAGTTATCCCATTGAGTAAATGATGCAAAACGTCAAGATGTACACCACCGCGGTCTGCCCTTATTGCGTGCAGGCCAAGCGTATTCTCAAATCTAAAGGGGTGGGGGCGATCGAAGAAATTCGTATCGATACCAACCCGGCAGAGCGCAGTTCCATGATGGAACGCACGGGACGGCGCACCGTGCCGCAAATTTTTATCGGTGACACCCATGTGGGCGGTTGCGATGACTTGATGGACCTAGATAGCCGGGGCGGACTCATGCCCTTGTTGCTCGGGGCCTGAGCTTGCGGCCAGTCAGCTTAGGGGTGCAGCGATAATTCAGGGCGCCAGAGGCCTTCCAGCCCCAGCGCATCATTCCACAAGCCCACCTTGTTTTGCACAGTGGGCTTTGTTTTCATTTGAAAGATATACGCCATGTCAGAACAAGCTCCGGTTTTCCAAATCCAACGCGTTTACCTCAAAGAGGCGTCGATGGAGCAGCCCAATTCGCCGGCGATCCTGCTCGAGCAAGAGCAACCCTCGGTGGATATTCAATTGGGTATCGAAGCCAATCCGGTGGCCGAAGGTGTGTTCGAAGTCAGCGTCACCGCCACCGTGCACACCAAGATCAAAGACAAAACCGTGTTTTTGGTGGAAGTTAAACAGGCAGGCATTTTTGAAGTGCGTAACTTGCCCGAAGAGCAAATGGGGCCGATTATGGGTATTGCCTGCCCGCAAATCGTCTATCCCTATCTGCGCGGCAATGTCGCAGATCTGATCCAGCGCAGTGGCTTTCCGCCTGTGCATTTGTCGGAAATCAATTTCCAGGCCATGTACGAGCAACAGCAAAGCCAGGCGGGTCAGAGCAGCGCAGCGGGCACTTTGCCCCAATAATCTTGTGGTCCGCTTGCCGGTGGAAGCAAGCAGTTCGTCGCGCATGACGTCGATCGCATGAAAATCAGCGTATTGGGTGCGGGTGCATGGGGAACGGCGTTGGCTGTGGCGGCGGCGCGCATGCCGCAGCACACCGTCACTTTGTGGGCGCGTGATGCGCGCCAGCAGCGTGCCATGCAAACCGAGCGGGTCAATCCGCGCTACTTGCCCGGCCTGGCCTTCCCCGAAGGCTTGCGCATCAGCCAACTTCAAGGCAATTACTTGCGTGCCCACCTGGCAAGCCAGGACTTGGTGGTGATCGCCACGCCCATGGCCGGCTTGCGCGACATGCTGGTGCTGCTTGCTGAATCAAGCGTGCCGGTGGCCTGGTTGTGCAAAGGCTTTGAAGCCAGTAATGCCCAGGGCGGCCAAGGCTTGCTAGGGCATGAAATACAGGCCCAATGTGCGCCAGGTGTTTCAGCCGGCGTGCTCAGCGGCCCCAGTTTTGCTATGGAAGTGGCCTTGGGCCAACCCACTGCGCTGGTCGCAGCAAGTGCGCATGCCAGCGTGCGCACGGCCTTGGTCGATGCTTTTCATAGCCCGCATTTGCGCGTTTATGCCAGTGAGGATGTGGCCGGTGTGGAAGTCGGCGGCGCGGTCAAAAACGTCATGGCCATTGCCACCGGTTTGTGCGATGGCTTGCAACTCGGCCTCAATGCGCGCGCCGCCCTGATTACGCGGGGTTTGGCCGAAATGACGCGCCTGGGGCTGGCGCTAGGTGCCAAAGCGGAAACCTTTATGGGCCTGAGCGGCTTGGGGGATCTGGTCTTGACGGCCACTGGCGATTTGTCGCGTAACCGGCGCATTGGCTCGGCCTTGGCCCAAGGCCAGTCGCTGGAACAAGCCGTGCAATCGCTGGGCCATGTGGCCGAGGGCGTGTATAGCGCCCGCACGGTCTTGCATCGGGCCGACGCAGTAGGTGTGCAAATGCCCATCACCCGCTGCGTCGTGGCACTGCTGGAAGGGCAATTGCAAGCGACCGAGGCGGTAGCCGCCTTGATGGGGCGCGAACCTGCTGCCGAAATGTAAGCGGGGCGCCTAGATCGTCAAAAGCCAGGCGCTTAGCAGCGGGCCGCTTACAAAGTCTTAATGCGCGCTTCTATATGCGCCATGGCCTCGGGCACCTGGTCCACCAGCACTAAGCACAATTCGCCGGCTTGCAAGTGCGACAGCGCCGTGTCGATGGCTAAAAATTCGCCATAAATTTCGCTGCGTTGTGTTGCCTTTTTCGCGCCGACCAAGCCCTCGCGCAGCAAAGCCATGACTTCGCCATCGGAGCGGCCGCGCTGGCACTGGTCCTCGTACATCACCACTTCCTCAAACGCATCGCCCAGGATTTGCGTGATTTGGCGGATGTCCTCATCGCGCCGGTCGCCCGGCCCGCTGATCACCACCGATCGTCGGCTGGCCGGCATGGCCTGCACCGCTTGCACCAGAGCGGCCATGGCGTCCGGGTTGTGGCCGTAGTCGGCAATGACGGTGGCGCCCTTGTAATTGAAAATATTAAAGCGGCCCTGCGCATTGTCGTTTTCGCTGGAAAAACTGGCCAGGCCCGCCCGCAGGGTGTCCCAGTCCAGACCCAAGGCCCACACGGCTGCGACGCTGGCCATGACGTTTTCTACCTGAAAGCCAATCGCGCCGCCCAGCGTGACCGGGATATCGCTCAAGTTTAGGTAATGTTTTTCCGCGCCCTTGGCCGCCACAATTTGGCCTTGGTCCACATACACCACCGCATGGCCTTGCGCGCGGTGCGTGGCCATCACCGGGTGGAATTGGTCCAGTGCAAAAAAGGTGACCGCGCCTTTGGTTTTTGCAGCCATAGCGGCTACCACCGGATCGGCGGCATTGAGCACCGCCGTGCCCTTGGGCGCTACGTTTTGCACAATCACGCGTTTGAGCACCGCCAGTTCATCGACGGTGGTGATGTAGTTCAAGCCCAGATGGTCGCCGCTGCCCACATTGGTCACCACCGCCACATCGCATTTGTCAAAGGCCAGGCCTTCGCGCAAGATACCGCCGCGCGCTGTCTCCAGCACTGCCGCATCCACATCAGGATGGTGCAAGACGTTTTTCGCGCTCTTGGGGCCGCTGCAGTCGCCGGTATCAATGCAATGCCCGTCCACGTACACGCCATCGGTGTTGGTCATACCGACACACCAGCCTTGCTGGGCCAGCAGGTGCGAAATCAGGCGCACGGTCGTGGTTTTGCCATTGGTGCCGGTAACAGCGACGATGGGTATGCGGCCATCCTGCCCGTTTTTAAACAAGCTGGACATGATGGCTTCGCCCACGGGCCGGCCCTTGCCAAAAGAGGGACTAAGGTGCATGCGCAAGCCCGGCGCGGCATTGACTTCCACCACGCCCCCGCCTTGTTCTTCAATCGGCCGCAAGATGCTGTCGCACACCAAATCTACGCCGCAAATATGCAAGCCCACCATATGCGCCGCTGTCACCGCACGGGCCGCCACATCGGGATGCACGTCGTCGGTCACGTCGGTGGCAGAGCCGCCGGTGGACAAATTGGCGTTGTTACGCAAATTCACGCGCTGGCCTTTGTCCGGAATCGTGTCTGCCTCAAAACCCTGGCTGCGCAAGCAGCTGCGGGCAATATCGTCAAACCGGATTTTGGTAAGCGAGGTGGCATGTCCGTCGCCCCGGCGCGGATCGGCATTGACCATGTCCACCAACTGCGCCACGGTATGCACGCCGTCGCCCACCACTTTGGGCGGATCGCGCCGCGCAGCGGCCACCAGTTTGTCGCCCACCACCAGCAGGCGAAAGTCGTTCCCCGGCATATAACGTTCCACCAACACCGTGTCGCGAAATTCGATGGCTACCGCATAGGCGGCGCGCAATTGGGCTTCATTCAGGATGTTGACGGTCACGCCCTTACCCTGGTTACCGTCCAGCGGCTTGACTACCACCGGCAGGCCAATGTCTTGCGCCGCTGCCCATGCGTCATCCGCGTCGCGCACCGCGCGGCCACGCGGCACGGGCACGCCCGCTGCGTGCAGCAGGCGTTTGCTCAGTTCTTTGTCCTGCGCAATGGCTTCGGCAATCGCACTGGTGGCGTCGATTTCTGCCGCTTGAATGCGTCTTTGCTTGCTGCCCCAGCCAAAGCGCACCATGCTGCCGTCGGTCATGCGGCTGTAGGGAATATTGCGCGCCAGCGCAGCGTTCACGACCGAGCCGGTGCTAGGCCCCAGGCGCACGTCTTCGTCGAGTTCGCGCAATTGGTGCAGCACGCTGGCTAGGTCAAATAGGGTGTCGTCCAGGGCTGATTGGCACAGGCTTTGCGCCAGCTCCAACGCCAAGCGCCCTACGCCTTCTTCGCTGTACTCCACCACCACCTGAAACACCCCAGCCTCTAGTGTCGGCTTGGTGCAGCTAAACGTGACCGGGCAACCGGCCTGGGCCTGCAAGCCTAGCGTAGCCAATTCGAGCACCCGGGCCAGCGGCACGGTGTCGTCGTGGCCTGTCGGCTGAAAGGAGCTGATTTCAGGAAAGCGTGCACGCAGCCGGGTTTCAAAGCCCTGCATGTCTGCAATAGCCCATTCCGTGGGCGCGCAGATAACAACCGCTTGGATAGCGGTGTGGTGGCTCCAGAGATTGGGGCCGCGCAAGGCGCGAATGCGGGTGACTTCCATGGGTGTGGTCCGGTAGGCAGCTCGGCGTGTGCGTTAAAGGGAGGGCGTTAGTAAGGCGTTTTTTGCGGATTGGACTCGAAGGTGCGCAAGCCCGCGGCGATGAGTTCTGGCGTGATGTTCAAAGCCCAGGCCGCGGCCACTGCGGCCATCACCATCTCGGGCTGCGCCGCCTTGGCGGGCTTTAAGCTATCGAGCCGCAGCAAAGGCCTTTCATGCGCGCCATGGGCCAACACAATATTGCCTTCACGCAGGCAAACCACTTGATGGCCTTGCGCGCGGTGCGCCAGCAGCGTAGGGTGTTCGGGCGACACCGCATAAAAAATCACGCGGCCATCACAGAGTTCGGCCAGCTCAAGCGCCTGCGCGTCCATGGCGTTGATCACGGCGGTGCCGCTAGGCAGCACCACATCGACCTGGGTGCGCGCGACCTTGAAGTTTTGCTCGGCGTCCAGGATATCGAAATCGCGCAGGCCTTCGTGCCAGGTGACATCGGTGACGACACCGACCTGGCATTTATCGTAAGCCAGACCCTGGCCCAAAATCGTGGTGCAGGGGTTTTCAAACACGGCGGCTTGCACCGAACGGTTCATCAAAATACGCTGACCCGCATCCCAGGTGCTGCTGTCGGCGGCGTCCACCCGGCGGCTGTCCAGGTACAAACCTTCGCTACAGGCCAGGCCCACATGTTTGCCGCTGATATGCACCAACCAAGCCACCAGGCGCGCCATGCGGCCCGTGTTGTGCGTGCCGGTGATGCCCACGATGGGAATGCGGCCGTCTTGCTTGCTGTCAAACAAATGGCTGATGATGGCCGTGCCCACAGGCTGGCCCGTGCCATTAGCCGGTTTGATATGGGCTAAGAGGCCCGGACTGGCGTTGACCTCAATGACCGCGCCGCGCTGCCCCTCTAGCGGCAGGGCACAGTTTTCCAGCACCATGTCCACACCGGCAATATCCAAGCCCACCACGCGCGCGGCCAGTGCGGCGGCCTGCGCCACGCTGGGGTGCAGCTCGCTGGTGACATCGAAGGCCACATTGCCATTGCGCTGGATCAGCACTTTTTGTCCGGCGGCGGGTACCGACTGCGGCGCCAGGCCAATGCGCTCGAGTTCGAGCAAGACTTCCGGGCTTTCCGACAAATCAACCACGTTCAAGGGGAAGGACTCGGCGCGTCCACGGCGCGGGTCGCTATTGATTTGCTGGTCCACCAACTGGTTCATGGTGGAGATACCGTCGCCGTGCACATACAGCGTGGTGCCGCGCGCTGCGGCCACCACCTGGCGGCCTACCACCAGCAGGCGATGCTCATTGCCCCGGATGAATTCCTCCACAATCACTTGGCCGTCGCCCTCTTGGTGCGCTAAGGCAAAGGCCGCTTCAATATCGGCCTGGTTTTCCAGGTCCAGGGCCACGCCGCGTCCGTGGTTGCCGTCGTAAGGTTTGATGGCTACCGGCAATCCGATGGACTGCGCCGCTTCCCAGGCTTGCGCGGCGCTTTGCACCACCTGGCCATGCGGCACTGGCACGCCGCAGGCTTGCAGCAAGCGCTTGGTCATGTCTTTGTCGCTGGCAATTTCTTCGGCAATCGCACTGGTCTGGTCGGTCTCGGCAGTCCAGATACGCCGCTGTGCAATGCCGTAGCCCAGTTGCACCAAGTTGCCATCGGTCAGGCGCGTGTGCGGTATGCCGCGCGCCGTCGCGGCATCAACGATGTGTGCAGTGCTGGGCCCCAGGCAGAGCGAGTCCACCATATCGTGCAATTCTTCCACTGCCTTGGCGACATCAAAAGGCGTGTCGTGGATAGCCGCCTCCACCAGGTCGCGCCCCAGATGCAGGGCGCGGCGTCCCACATCTTCTTGTCGGGTGCGAAAAGCTACTTTGTAAACACCGGTTTGGGAGGTTTGCCGCGCTTTGCCAAAACCGGTACGCATACCGGCCATGTTTTGCAATTCCAGGCAGACGTGTTCCAGAATATGGGCGGCCCAGGTGCCTTCTTGCAGGCGCTGCAAAAAGCCGCCGCGCACGCCGGGGCTGCACTCATGCTCAATCAGGCCCGGCAGGTAGCCGGTCAGGCGTTCGTAAAAGCCGGGCAGGGTGTTGGACGGGAAATCCTCTAAGTCCCCAATGTCCACCCAAGCCTCGATCACTGCCCGGTAGGTCCAGAAATTGGGTCCGCGCAGGTGGTTCACCCGCAAAATGTTGATTTTTTTCTGGCGCGTCATGCGTGGAGGCGGAAGTTCAAGTCCACCGGGGTGGTTCGTCGTGCGTTGTGTATTCTCGCCGATAGCGCTGCGCTCCCTTGGGGTGCTAGGCGAGGCTCAGGCATAGTAGGGGGTTTGGACGCGGCGTGCGCCCCGCCTGATGGCCGCGAAACCGGCAGTTTTATATATTTCAATTTGGCATTTCCATGAATCACAAGCAAGCGCCTGGTCCCTTAGGCGCAGTGGATATCCCCCCCGCCTGGCGCGATGCACTGGCAGAGCAAGTCGCTAGCCATGAAAACGTTTGTGCGCTGCTGGAGGTTGACCTGGACGCCCAGATGCACTTTGTATCCAGTGTGCTGGTGGCCACGGACAGGCGCTTGCTCAGCCTGCAAACCACAGGCGCCCAAAGCTGGGATTACCGCCCTGGTCTGCGCCTGGAGCACCATGACCACGCCGGGGTGGGTCATCTGCAATTGCTGGACGAACAGGGGCAACTGGCGCATTGGCGCTTTACTTTGGGCCACAACCTGCACGCTTTGCGCTTGGTGGACCAATTTAGCGCGCGCCATAACAGTGCTTTAAGTGGCGTGCCGGTGCCGATTCCAGCCCAGGCTTTGTGCCCTAGTTGCAAAGCGCTGCTGGACCCGGACGCCGAGGAATGTCCGGTCTGTACCAAGGTAGTGCATACCCCGCCTTCGACCTGGACGCTGCTGCGCTTGTGGCGCTTTGCCCGGCCCTACCGCGGGCAATTGGCTTGGGGCTTTGTTTTGATGCTGCTGGGCACCGCCGCCAGCCAGGTGCCCCCTTACCTGACGATTCCGCTGGTCGATGAGGTGCTGATCCCGCTGCAAAACGGACAGCACATCGAGCGCTCCAAAATTGTCTGGTACCTTGGTGGCCTCTTAGCCTCGGGTTTGCTAGCCTGGGTGCTGAGTTGGGCCAAGACCTATATCTTGGCGCTGGCTTCTGAGCGCATTGCGGCCGATTTGCGGACCACGACGTATGACCACTTGCTGCAACTCTCGCTCGAGTATTTCGGCGGCAAGCGCACCGGCGATTTGCTCTCGCGCGTGGGCAGCGAGAGCGACCGGATTGCGGTGTATTTATCGCTGCACCTTACCGACTTTGCCAGCGATGTGGTGATGATCACTATGACGGCAGTGATATTGTTTTCCATGAACCCCTGGCTGGCGCTCATCACCCTGGTGCCGCTGCCGTTTATCGGCTGGATGATTCACTATGTGCGCTACCGCCTGCGCACCGGTTTTGAAAAAATTGACCGTGTCTGGGGCGAGGTGACCAATGTGCTGGCTGACACGATTCCTGGCATCCGCGTGGTCAAAGCCTTTGCCCAAGAGCAGCGCGAGGCTGCACGTTTTCGGGATGCCAACCGCTACAACTTGCAAGTCAATGACCGCATCAACAAAATCTGGTCGCTGTTTTCGCCCTCGGTGTCGTTGTTGACCGAATTGGGCTTGCTGGTCGTTTGGGGTTTTGGCATTTACCAGGTAGCGCACGGGCAAATCACGGTGGGGATGTTGCTGGCCGCCATTGCCTATATTGGCCGTTTTTACGGCCGCTTAGATTCGATGAGCCGCATCGTGTCAGTGACGCAAAAATCGGCTTCTGCGGCCAAGCGTATCTTTGACATTTTGGACCATGTCTCCAGCGTGCCCGAGCCGCAAAACCCGGTGCGCGTGGACCGGGTGCAGGGGCGCATCGAATTGCGCGAAGTAGGTTTCCGCTATGGCAACCGCGCGGTGAACCGGGGTATCAATTTGTCCATCGCGCCGGGCGAAATGATTGGCTTGGTGGGGCACAGCGGTTCGGGAAAAAGCACTTTGGTGAATTTGATTTGCCGTTTTTACGATGTGTCCGAAGGCGCGATTTTGGTCGATGGCGTGGACATACGTTCGTATGCCATCAGCGACTTCCGTCGCAATATCGGCTTGGTTTTGCAAGAGCCGTTTTTGTTCTTCGGCACGATTGCCGACAACATCGCTTATGGCAAGTCCGAGGCCAGCCGCGCAGACATCATGGCCGCAGCGCGTGCCGCGCATGCGCATGAATTTATTTTGCGCCTGCCGCATGGCTATGACTCCATGGTGGGCGAACGCGGCCAAGGCCTATCCGGCGGTGAGCGTCAGCGCATTTCGATTGCCCGTGCTTTGCTGATCGACCCGCGTATTCTGATTCTGGATGAAGCTACCTCCTCCGTCGATTCGGAAACCGAAAAAGAAATCCAAAAAGCACTGGAAAATTTGGTGCAAGGCCGGACCACGATTGCTATCGCGCACCGCTTATCTACCTTGCACCGCGCCGATCGATTGGTGGTGCTGGACCGTGGCCGCGTGGTGGAAGAAGGCACGCACGAGGTGCTGATGCAGCAAGAGGGTGCGTATTTCAATTTGTACCAGGCGCAGGCGCGCAATGCCGATGCGCAATTAGCGCTTAGCGGGGGTGCGGTATGAGCGATGCAGGGCAGCAAAACGCGTTTGTGCTGGAGCGCACCCCCTTTGGCAAATTGATCTTGACCAATGCGCAGGGTGAGCGCTTTGCTGGCGTCTTGCCGGTGCGCGCCTTTCCCATCCTGGCGCCTGACGAAGGCATTTCTTTGATCAGCACCGAAGGCCACGAAGTGGCTTGGGTGGAACGCTTGAGCGACTTGCCAGCCAGCTACCACAGCCTGATTGAGGACGAATTGGCGCACCGCGAATTCATGCCGGTGTTGGTCCGCATTGTGGATGTCAGCAGCTTTTCCACGCCTTGCACCTGGACGGTGGAAACCGACCGGGGCCGCACCGCGTTTGTTTTGCGTGGTGACGAGGACATACGCCGTATCGGTACCGGCCGCAGCCTCTTGGTGGCCGACGCCCACGGTATCCACTACCTGGTGCCCGACCAGAAAGCGCTGGATGCGCACAGCAGGCGCATCTTGGACCGGTTTTTGTAAGCGGCTACTGCGTGCGCAAGGTAACTGGCGCTTGGTGCGGCAAAGCGGTGCTATTGCGAGGCCGAAGGCCGTGGCAAAGTGATGTCATTGCGAGGCCGTAGGCTGTGGCAATCCGTGACTTCATGCTTTGGTGGAAGTGACCTCATTCCAGCATGGACTGCCGCGTCGCTAGGGCTCCTCGTAGTGACGGCCTCTTGCAGACCTGCCCCCGAGTGGGTAATCAAAGCTTGCGCCCCAAGGCCTTAAAAAATAGTTCGGCTTGCAATTGCTCGCCCCGCGTTTGCGCTGCCACATTGGCCGCCAGGGCTTCATCGACAGGCTCCAGTGGCAGACCGCTTTGGCGGGCCAGTACCTCCACCATACAAGCGCGTTCCAGGTAATACAAATCATCGTAGGCATAGTCCATGCGCTCGGCGCAGACCACCACGCCGTGGTTGCCCAAAAACACAATGTCCGCGCCTTGCATGGCGTTCGCAATACGTTCGCCTTCGCGCAGGTCCAGCGCCAAGCCGTTGTACTGCGCGTCTGCGGCCACCCGGCCATGAAAGCGCATGGCGTTTTGCGACAGGCGCGTGTCCAGTGCGCGTGCGCGCGTCAGGGTTAGCGCCGTCGCATAAGGCATATGCGTGTGCAGCACGCAGGCTTTACCGGCGATACGGTGAATGGCGGCATGGATAAACATGGCCGTGGGCTCCACGGCATGCCGCCCGGCCAGCACTTGGCCTTGCGCGTCAATCAGCACAATGTCATCGGCCTGCACCTCGCTCCACATCAGGCCGCGCGGGTTGAGCAGAAAGCGGCCACTGCCGTCGGGCAGCTCAATGCTGAAGTGGTTGCATACGCCTTCGGCCAAGCCGTGGTGGGCGGCAGCGCGCAGCGCCAGCGCCAAGTCGGTGCGCAGGGCGCTCACGGTCGGCGACGCAAAGTCTTGGGCATGCATATGGCGTGTCTCCTGGTGGGGCTGAGTCTGCATCCTAGCGCCTGCGCACCTACAGGCTCAGATTGCCCCAAAGCCGTCGCCAGCGGTGCAGGCAGTGGCGCTTGGCCTATCGCTTGCGCCGTGCAATCTCTGCTAACCTTATCCGTCTCCAAGCCTTCCAACCAACATTGCCGCATTGCGCGCCCGCACACCATGTCCCACCACCACCAGTTTTATATCAACGGCGCCTGGGTCCACCCGACAGTGGCCCGCAGCCTGGACGTCATTAACCCCGCCACCGAGCAGGCCTACACCCAAATTTCTATGGGCAGTGCCGCTGATGTGGACAAAGCCGTGGCCGCTGCCCGAGCCGCCTTCCCCTCTTACACGCAAACCGACAAAGCAACGCGCCTGGCACTGCTGCGGCGCATATTGGCCTTGTACAACGAGCGCGCCGAAGAAATTGCCCAGGCCGTGTCCGACGAAATGGGCGCCCCGCTGGCCTGGGCGCGCGATGCCCAGACCTGGGCTGGCCGCGTGCATCTAGAGGCCACGATTGCGTCCTTGGAAAGCTACGAGTTTGAACACCAGCGTGGCGGCACCCGCATCATGAAAGAGGGTATTGGCGTGGTCGCGCTGATCACACCCTGGAACTGGCCGCTCAACCAAATTGTGTGCAAGGTAGCGCCAGCGCTGGCGGCGGGCTGCACCATGGTGCTCAAGCCCAGCGAGATCGCGCCCATCAGCGGTATTGTGTTTTCTGAAATCATGCACGATGCCGGCGTGCCTGCCGGGGTGTACAACATGGTCAATGGCGACGGCCCCTCGGTCGGCCAGGTGATGGCAGCGCACAAAGACGTGGACATGGTGTCCTTTACCGGCTCTACCCGCGCCGGTGTCATCGTCGCCAAAACCGCAGCCGACACGGTAAAGCGTGTGGCGCAAGAACTGGGCGGCAAGTCGCCCAATATTCTTTTGGAAGACGCCGATCTGGAAACCGCCGTGCGCAAAGGCGTGGAAAGCTGCATGAGCAATACCGGCCAGTCCTGCGACGCGCCCACGCGCATGCTGGTGCCGCGCTCCTTGCATGCCAAGGCACTGGAAGTGGCTGCTGCGGTGGCTGCCGAACAAGTGGTGGGCGACCCGCGCGCCGAAGGCACGACTATGGGCCCCTTGGTCAGCGAAATGCAATACACCAAAGTGCAGCGCCTGATCGAAATCGGCATTGCCGAAGGCGCAACGCTGGTAGCGGGTGGCACCGGTAAACCCGCAGGTCTAACGCGTGGCTACTACGCGCGCCCAACGGTATTTGGCAATGTGAGCCGCAACATGACGATTGCACGCGAAGAAATTTTCGGGCCGGTGCTGGCCATCATGCCCTACGACAGCGAAGCCGAGGCGATTGAGATTGCTAACGACAGCGAATTTGGTCTGGCCGCCTTTGTCCAGTCCGAAAACCTGGAGCACGCGCGCCGCGTGGCGCGCCAGTTACGCGCCGGCCAGGTCAATATCAATTACCCGGACTGGGATATTTACGCGCCCTTTGGTGGCTACAAACAGTCCGGTAACGGACGCGAATACGCCGACTGGGGCATTCACGACTTCCTGGAAGTCAAGGCCATGATCGGCTACGGCAGCTAAGCGGCTGCTGCGAATTGGGCTTAAATTTCGAGGTTGTCAATCAGCCGTGTGCGGCCCAGGCGCGCTGCTGCCAGCACCACCAAGGGCTGGCCTGCTTGCGGTGCGCCCAAATCGGCCTGGCGCCGCAGGGCTACATAGTCGGCCTGCCAGCCTTTTGCGGCCAGCGTATGCAAAGCCTGTGACTGCATAGCCTCAAAGTCGGTGCCACCCGCACGCACCGCCTGGGCCAGCGTTTGCAATGCCGCATGCAATTGCGGCGCTTGGGCCCGCTCGGCCTCTGATAAATAGCCATTGCGCGAGGACATGGCCAGTCCGTCTGGCGCGCGGCGGGTGTCCACGCCCACAATGTCCACCGGCAAATTGAACTGGCGCACCATATGGCGTATCACCATCAGCTGCTGGTAGTCTTTTTTGCCAAACACGGCGGTGCGCGCCTGCGTGCAGGCCAATAGCTTGAGCACCACGGTGCAGACCCCGGCAAAAAAACCGGGGCGGAACTGGCCCTCCAGAACGTCGGCTAAATCGGCGGGCGGCGTCACCTTAAAGCCCTGGGGCTCGGGGTAGAGTGTAGCCTCGGTGGGTGCAAACAAGAGGTCGCAACCAGCTGCCTCCAGTTGCGCGCAATCGGCCTCAAAGGTACGCGGGTAGGTATCGAAATCTTCGTTGGGGCCGAACTGCAAGCGGTTGACAAAAATCGTGGTCACTTGCACATCGCCCAAAGGCTTGGCGATACGCACCAGGTCCAAATGCCCTTCGTGCAAATTGCCCATGGTGGGCACTACCGAGGGGTGCCGGTAGGCCTGTAGGGCCTCTGCCAGCGCGGGCAGGCTGTTGACGATGCGCATCAATTCCCTTGTCTTACCAGGCGTGAATTTCGTTGACCGGGAAGCTGCCTTCTTTCACCGCCGCCACATACGCTTCCATGGCCCCACGGATAGAGCTGGCCTCCAGCATAAAGTTGCGCACAAACTTCGGCATCTTGCCCAGGTTCACGCCCAGCATATCGTGCAGCACTAACACCTGGCCAGCGGTGTCTTTGCCTGCGCCTATGCCGATGGTGGCGCAGTGTTGCAGGGCTTGGGTCAATTCGGCGGACACATCGGCGGGCACCATTTCCAGCACCAGCATGGATGCACCTGCGTCTTCCAGCGCATGGGCTTGCTGTTTCAGCACCTCGGCTGCCGCGCCTGTGCGGCCCTGCACCCGGTAGCCGCCCAGGGCGTGCACGGTTTGCGGCGTCAAGCCCAGGTGGGCGCATACCGGAATGCCGCGCTCCACCAAAAAGTGCACCATCTCGGTGGTCCAACCGCCGCCTTCCAACTTAATCATGTGGGCGCCGGCCTGCATCAGCACCGAGGCGCTGCGAAAGGCCTGCTCTTTGGACTCTTGGTAGGAACCAAAAGGCAAGTCGGCGATCAGCCAAGCCGTGCCCTGCGCGCGCCGCAGGCCGCGCGACACGCTAGCCGTGTGGTAGCGCATGTCTTCCAGACTGACACCCACGGTGCTGTGCAAACCCTGGCAGACCATGCCCAGCGAGTCGCCTATCAAAATGCACTCCACCCCAGCGGCATCGGCCACAGCGGCGAAGGTAGCGTCGTAGGCGGTGAGCATGGTGATTTTTTCGCCCCGGCTGCGCATTTCCAAAATGCGCGGCAGGCTGATGGGCTTGCGGCTGGCCATGGGCGAAGCCGGTGGCAGCGTGCCGTAAGGCGTGCCGCCCAGTTGGTTCGCAGCGGTGTCGGCAGGACTGGTGGTGACCATGCGGTATCTCCGGTGAGGCAGAGGCGTGTGGGGCCGGTTTCAGTTCTGGGTGAAGGCCAGGCGCACGTAAATCGGCGCGTAGGCCTCGGCCTGGGTGATTTCAATCAGCGTTTCTTTGGCCAGCTCCAGCATGGCGATAAAGGTGACCACCAGGGTTGGCAGGCCCAACTGCGGATCGAACAAATCTTCAAAGCCGACAAAGCGCTTGCCTTGCAGTTTTTTCAGCACCATGCTCATGTGCTCGCGCACGGATAGTTCAGCGCGGCTGATTTTGTGGTGCTGCACCAGCTTGGCCCGCTGCACCATAGAGCGCCAGGCGTCTTGCAAATCCACCACGTCCACATCCGGAAAGCGCACGGCAATGCTTTGGTCCACATAGACCGCTGCTTTGAGGAAATCGCGGCCGAACTGGGGCACGGTGTTGAGATTGGCGGCGGCGCGTTTGATTTGCTCGTATTCCAGCAGGCGGCGCACCAGCTCGGCGCGCGGGTCTTCGGGTTCTTCGCCCTCGGCACTTTTCTTGGGCGGCAAAAGCATGCGCGACTTGATCTCGATCAGCATCGCCGCCATCAGTAGGTATTCGGCAGCCAGCTCCAGGTTGCGCTTGCGGATCTGGTCCACATAGACCAGGTACTGCCGCGTCACGCTAAGCATGGGGATGTCCAGGATATTGAAGTTTTGCTTGCGGATCAGGTAGAGCAAAAAGTCCAGCGGGCCTTCGAAGGCTTCTAGGAACACTTCCAGCGCGTCGGGCGGGATGTACAAATCCAGCGGCATGGCAAAAAGCGGTTCGCCGTACAGGCGGGCCACGGCCACATGGTCTACCACTTCGGGAGAGCCGTCCACCAATACGGCGGCTTCCATGGGCTGGGAAATAGCGCTGCTGTTCATCGCGGGGTGTCCACCCGATTTGGTGCTGGCTGGGTCAGACGGGGTGTTAACGGGCTTATTGGTCCGATTCGGTCTGGTAGACGTAGGGCTTTTGCGCCACTTTGGCCTCGCGGTAGCCCGCTTGCGCGCTGCGGTCCAGGCTCAAGTCCCATAGCAGGGCACGACCGGCTCTTTGCTGCGCTTCCAGCTGGGGGCGGGAGGCTTTGATCTGGTCTATGAACAAGCTGGCTTCAGAGTGGTAATCGGGGCGGCGAAATAGAGACATGGCAAATCCTTGAGTCGACCGATTCTAGGGGCAGGGCGCAGTGTAGGCCCAAAGGCCCCCGGCGCTTGCGGTAATGCCGCTATGCTACGCGCCCTATGACGCAGTTTGACTTCTCTACAGACGCCATTGCCCGCCTGGCGCAGCAAGATGCCGCCCGCGCCCTGGCCGAAGACGTGGGCAGCGGCGATTTGACTGCCGCCTTGGTAGACCCTGCGCGCCGTGCCCGCGCCCGTGTGCTCTTGCGCGAAAGCGCCGTGCTATGCGGCCAGCCCTGGGCAGCGGCGGCGTTGTATGCCCTGGCACCACAGGCGCAGATGCACTGGCTGGTGGCCGAGGGCGCACGCGGCCAGGCCAACGAAGTGGTGCTGACGCTGGAAGGCCCAGCCCAAGCCTTGCTCACTGCCGAGCGCACCATGCTTAATTTTTTGCAATTACTCAGCGCGGTGGCCACGCGCACCGCGCAGTTTGTGGCCGCCGTGCAGGCCGTGCCGGGTAACCGGGCGAAGATTGTGGACACGCGCAAAACCTTGCCCGGCCTGCGCTTGGCGCAAAAATATGCGGTGCGCTGCGGCGGCGGCACCAACCACCGCATCGGCCTGTACGACGCGGTACTGATTAAAGAAAACCATATCGCCGCTGCCGGTGGCGTATCCGCCGCTTTGCAGCGCGCCCAGGCTGTAGCGGCACAAGCGGCGTTCATTGAAATCGAAGTAGAGACTTTGCAACAACTCCATGAAGCCTTGCAGGCCGGCGCGCGCATGGTGCTGCTTGACAATATGACGCATGCGCAATTGCGTGAAGCGGTGGCGATCAACGCCGGGCGCGCGATTTTGGAAGTGTCTGGCGGCGTGAACATGGACACGGTGCAGGCGATTGCCGCCACCGGCGTGGACCGCATTTCCATAGGCGCGCTAACCAAAGACGTGCGTGCCATCGATTTTTCTATGCGGATGGAGGATGTGTAATGCAAACCCTTGAATCGCCTTTGCAACGCATAGACGTGGAGTATGAGCAGCCCGCGTGCAGCACCCGCCATGCTTGGGCGCGGGTTCCTGTAGAACCTGGCCCAGTTGAACGCGTAGCACTTAAAGAAAAAATCACCCGCTTGCTGCACGAAAAAAACGCGGTCATGGTGTCGCACTATTACGTACACCCGGATTTGCAAGACCTGGCCGAGGCCACTGGCGGGCTGGTGAGCGACTCGCTGGAAATGGCCCGTTTTGGCCGCGACCACCGCGCCCAAACCCTGATCGTGTCTGGCGTGCGCTTTATGGGCGAAACCTCCAAAATCTTGAGCCCCCATAAGCGCGTGCTCATGCCGGACCTGGACGCGACTTGCTCTTTAGACCTGGGCTGCCCCATCGAAGAATTTAGTGCCTTTTGCGACGCCCACCCGGACCGCACGGTGGTGGTCTACGCAAATACCAGCGCCGCAGTCAAAGCGCGGGCTGACTGGGTGGTCACTTCTAGCTGCGCACTAGATATCGTGCGCGCCCTTAAAGATGCCGGGCAAAAAATACTGTG
>CANFJQ010000022.1 GCA_947447615.1 Comamonadaceae bacterium | reverse complement strand
GGCTGGTTGTCGGGCAAGAGTTCCCAGTTGCGGTTGTCGGTGCTGGCCACGGTGCCAGTGCGCAAAATACTTTTGAGTGCGCTGCCCTGCAGCCCGGTCACATCCGCCACTGCTTGCTCTAGTGCTACCTGGATTTCGGCCAGCGCGGGGATGGGCACCCATAGCGGCAGTTCTTCGTCCAGCACATGGTCTTCGCGCACATAACCGTGCGCCAGCACGTAGTCGCCCAGTTGCTGGGTGTTGCGCAGGCCGGCGCAGTGGCCCAGCATGATCCAGGCGTGCGGGCGCAGCACTGCAATATGGTCGGTGATGTTTTTCGCATTGGCTGGACCCACGCCGATATTGACCATGCTGATGCCGCTGCCGTCTTCGCGCACCAGGTGGTAGCCCGGCATTTGCGGCAGGCGCGGCGGGCTGTAGCCTTCGGCCTGCGTTGCGACCCCGACGCTGGCTACGCGGCGCGTCGTCAAGTTACCCGGTTCCACAAAGGCGCTGTAAGGGCTGTGCGGATCGGCCATGGCGGCGCGGCCCAGGGCGATAAATTCGTCGATATAAAACTGGTAGTTGGTAAACAACACAAAGTTCTGAAAATGCTCGGGCAGGGTGCCGGTGTAATGGCGCAGGCGGTGCAGCGAATAGTCCACGCGCGGCGCGGTAAATAGCGACAGCGGTTGCGGCTCGCCAGGGCCGGGCGCATAAGTGCCGTTGGCAATGCCGTCGTCCATGGCGGCCAGGTCCGGCAGGTCAAACACATCGCGCATACGGGCGCGCCGCTCGGCGCTCATCTCGCCTTCCAGATGGTCGTTGTCGGCAAAAGAAAAATGCACGGGAATAGGCTGCGTGCTAGTGCAAATTTCTAGCTCTACCGCGTGGTTGTTCAGCAGCAATTGAAACTGCCCCAGGTAGTAGCGCCCATACAAATCCGGCCGCGTCAGCGTAGTTTCAAACCGCCCCGGCCCCGCGACAAAGCCGTAACTCAGACCCGCGCCTTCAGCCTTGCCAGTGCGCGATACCGTGTCGGTATGCAAGCGCACCAGCGGGTAGAAAGCACGCACATGGCCCAAGCTGTCATCCCCCGCCACAAAGGCCTGCATACAAGCGCGTAAGTGGGCGATGCTTTGGGCGTAAATGCTTTGCACTTGCGCCAGCGCTTGGGCGGCGGACGTGAATTTTTTGGGGGCGATAAAAGGGGGCTGCTTGTTCATTTGGCGATTGTGCCTTGGGTAGCTTGCCATCGCCTAGGTATTCGGTTTGCTTACAAAGTGACCAAATGCGCGGGACTCGCTCCGTGCACAGCGCTCAAGGGAATGCGTGCATCGAAGGTCACGAATCGACCAGCGTTCTTCACTGCCAGCCCCAGTAGATACAAGTCGGTCAATTGTCGTGGCCCATGGATGTGTGGGTGGTGAAAGCGCCCAGCATCCAAAACACTAATGTCGTCGGCCCACAGATGATGAAAAGCGGTAGCGGTGGAGCCTTGCAACATAACTACCAGCGCAGACAATGGCTGGGGCTTGCTGTAGCCGGGCTGGCTCATGATGCGCAAGCAGCCATTTTGGGTCAGTGGGCAGCTGGCCCAGCCGTGTGCAATGTGCGCTTCTAGAAACAGCGCAGCGCGTTCGTGGTGGATGTGATCGCGGTCGTGCAGGGCAATAAGGACGTTGATGTCTAGCAGTGCGCGCATCAAATGCCCTCGGCATCGCGCAAGCGCTCAATCAACTCGTTGCTGACAATGCCGCCCCTGGCGGGCAGAGGGCTAATACCGTAGCTCGCCAGGCGTTCGGACGCAAGCAAGGCGCTGCTGGGACCATGGGCCGAATGCAAGCCATTGGCATCAGCGGGCTGAGTGAAAGCGCGGCGTGCGAGTTCGCTAATCGTTTGTCCCAGTGACTTTTTCTCGCGATGCGCAATTTCCTTGGCGGCAAAAAGCACATCGTCGGCAATATCTAGGGTCGTTCGCATGATGCACCTCGTGGTTTGATGTTTGATGCTAACACATCACGCACCAAACATCACGAGAAGGTACTTGTGGGCATTGCTGCCTTCTACACCCGCTCCATCACCAGCGCAATCCCCTGACCCACACCAATGCACATGGTGCACAACCCATAGCGCCCGCCGCTGCGCTCCAACTGGTTCAACGCAGTCGTGACCAGCCGCGCACCGCTGGCGCCCAGGGGATGGCCCAGGGCAATCGCGCCGCCATTAGGGTTGACACGGGCATCGTCGTCGGCCAAGCCCAGATCGCGCAGCACCGCCAGGCCCTGGGCGGCAAAGGCTTCGTTGAGTTCGATCACGTCCATTTGCGCCAGCGTCAGCCCAGCCTGGGCCAGTACTTTGCGCACCGCAGGCGCCGGGCCAAAACCCATGATGCGGGGCGCCAGGCCCACCGTCGCCATGCCCAGCACACGGGCGCGCGGCGTCAGGCCGTGTTGCTGCGCGGCGCTGGCGCTGGCCAGCAGCAGCGCGCATGCGCCGTCGTTCACGCCCGATGCATTACCCGCCGTGACCGAGCCTTGCGCGTGCACGATGGGTTTGAGTTTGGCTAGCGCTTCTAAAGACGTGCTGCGCGGATGTTCGTCCCGCGTCACCAGCAAGGCCTCGCCTTTTTTCTGGGGGATGCTGACGGGCGTTATTTCAGTATCAAAGTACCCGGCGCCTTGGGCGCGTACTGCGTTTTCTTGCGATCGCAAGGCCATGCGGTCTTGGGCTTCGCGTTCGATGCCAAATTGTTGTGCCACGTTTTCAGCCGTCTCGGGCATGGAGTCCACGCCATAAAGCTGCTTCATCAGCGGGTTAACAAAGCGCCAGCCGATGGTGGTGTCATAGACCGCGTTGTTGCGGCCAAAGGCGCTGTCCATCTTGGGCATAACAAAGGGCGCGCGGCTCATGCTTTCTACGCCACCGGCGATCATCAACTGCGCTTCGCCGCTTTTGATGGCGCGCGCCGCGCTGCCTACCGCGTCCAGGCTAGAGCCGCACAAGCGGTTGATGGTGGCGCCGGGCACGTCCACCGGCAAGCCGGCCAGCAAGGCCGCCATGCGCGCCACATTGCGGTTGTCTTCGCCGGCCTGGTTGGCGCAGCCGTAAAACACATCGTCCAGCGCCGCCCAATTCACGCCCGCGTTGCGTTCCATCAGCGCCCGGATGGGGATGGCCGCCAGGTCGTCGGTGCGCACCGAGGACAGCGCGCCGCCGTAGCGGCCAAAAGGGGTGCGGATAGCGTCACAAATAAAGGCGTCTTGCATGGTGTGTCTCGCTTTGAAAAAGTAGGATTTGCGCGCTAGCTTAAGCCGCATGTTGCGCTTGCCACACCGCGTGGCGCAGCCAGGGGCTGACGCGGTAACGCTCGCCACGGTAATGCGCATCGAGTGCTTCTAGCACCTGCACCACTTCCGCTGCGCCCCAGCGGCCCAGCCATTCGAACGGGCCTGCGGGGTAGTTCACGCCCAGCTTCATGGCGGCGTCAGCGCCTGCCGAATCGCATACGCCTTGTTGCACCGCGTCTGCCGCTTCGTTCACCAGCATGGCTAGCGTGCGCGCCACGACCAGGCCAGGCTGGTCGGCCACGCGCTGCGGCGCAAAACCCAACGCGCCCAGCAGCGCTTGCGCCAGGGCGATGTTGTCTTCAGTAGCTCCGCTGGACGCCGCAAAAGCAAGCACCGGTGCGCCGCCTTGCGGCACATGCCAGTCGTACACCAGCACTTGCGCACCCAGCGCGGATGCGGGCCGACCATCGGTCTGGCGGATCTGCAAGTGGCCCGCTTGCATGCCGGTCCATTCGCTATCGGTCACCAAGTCCGCTGCAATGCCCGCGGCTTGTAAGCGCGCTTGCCAGTCAGTCATGCCTTGTGTATCGTGCGCGCGGCTGTGCAATTGCAGGTGGCTGGTAGCGGGCAAGGGCAGGGCTTGCAGGTCGACCACCGGCGGCTTGCTGCCCGCAGCGTAGTCGTAAATACCGCGACCGCTTTTACGGCCCAACATGCCGCCATCGACCAGCGCGCTTTGCGCCAGCGAAGGCGTATAGCGTTTATCAAAAAAGTTGGCCGCATAGACCGCTTGCGTCACTGCGAAATTGGTGTCGTGGCCAATCAAGTCCATCAGCTCACACGGCCCCATGCGAAAGCCGATGGCACGCATGCAGGCGTCGATGACCTCTGGGCGCGCGGCCTGTTCATGCATCAGCGCCAGCGCCTCGGCATAAAAAGGCCGGGCAATGCGGTTGACGATAAAGCCTGGCGTCGAGCGCGCATGCACCGGCACTTTGCCCCAGGCTTTGGATAAATCAAAAATCGCCTGCGCCACGCCCGGTGCGGTTTGCAAGCCCGATACCACTTCCACCAATTTCATCAACGGCACGGGGTTGAAAAAATGCATGCCCACCACGCGGCTAGGATCGCGCAGGCCTTTGGCAATCGCGGTAATCGATAAAGACGAGGTGTTACTGGCCAGCACACATTCGTCGCTGAGCAAAGCCTCCAACTCGGCAAACAAGGCGCGCTTGGCGTCCAGGTTTTCGACAATGGCTTCGACCACCAAACCGGCATCCAAGGCTTGGGCAAAGCTATCCACTGGCTGGATGCGCGCCAGGATGCCGTCCACCTGCGCCTGGGTAAATTTGCCTTTGGCCAGCAGCGCGTCCAAGCTCTCGCGCAACTTGGCACAGGCCTGGCGCGCAGCGCCTTCGCGCGCGTCCATCAAATACACGCTATGCCCCGCCTGCGCCGCCACTTGGGCAATACCCGCGCCCATGATGCCAGCGCCTACGACCAGGACTTTTGCGGAGGAGAGGGTGGGGTTCATAGGGCTAGCGCTTGAATGTTCTGTAAAAAATGAGGGCGTAACTGCGAAGGACGACTCAGTACGTCTCTAACTGCAATCGGCCTTGCTGCTTCAAGTCTTTGGCAATAGCCGTCCAGTCCAGACCCGCGCCCAGCGCAATGTCGCGCAGGGCTTGCAGCACGCCTTCTTCCATACTCTTCAAACCGCAGACATAAAAATGGGTTTGCCCGTCTTGCAAAAGGGTCGCCAGTTTCGGAGCAGCTTCGCACATCGCGTCCTGCACATAGCGCTTTGGCTGGCCCGGCGTGCGGGAAAACGCAAAATGGATATCGATGAAATCGTGGGGCAGTTTTTGCAGCGGCCCGAAGTAAGGTAATTCCTGCTGCGTGCGCGCGCCAAAAAACAGCACGAGCTTGCCACCTTCAAACTTGCCGCTGGCTCGCAAGCGGCGGCGCCATTCGGTCATGGCCCGCATCGGTGCGCTGCCGGTGCCAGTGCAAATCATCACGATGTGGCTGCCGGGGTGGTTAGGCATCAAAAAGCTGGTGCCAAACGGGCCGATGACTTGCACGCTGTCGCCGGTTTTAAGGTCACACAAATAATTGGACGCCACGCCTTGCACCGCTTTGCCCTGGTGGTCCTGCACCACGCGTTTCACGGTGATCGACACATTGTTATAGCCAGGCCGCTCGCCGTTGCGCGGGCTAGCGATGGAATACTGGCGCGCATGGTGCGGCCTGCCGCTGGCATCCGCACCGGGTGGCACGATGCCAATCGATTGCCCTTCAAGCACAGGAAACGGCATGCTGCCAAAGTCCAGCACGATGTGGTGCGTTTCGTTGTCGGTGCCCACTTCATTGACCTGCATATTGCCGACCACGGTTGCGGTGGTGGGCGACTTGGGCCCATGCAAATTCGTGTACGGATGCGCTGCGGACCAAGGCGGTACGGTGGCGCCCAATCCACTGAAGTTATCGGTATCAGGCGCTGCGGCCTGGGTACTGGTAGTGGCTTGCACCGAGCTGCTGGCCGTCTCAAACGCAGTGCTTCCGGACACCTGCGTAATGGTGGAAGCGTCTTGCGCCGTATCAAGCGCTTGCGGGGCTGGCAATTCGTCCCAGGACAACTGCTCTTGCAGGGTGTAAGCCTTGCTGCGCAGCACCGGTAGCCAGTGGTCTATCGAGCCGGTAGGGCAGGGCGGCACGCAGGCCATGCAGTGGTTGCATTTGTCCGCGTCCACCACGTAGTTGCGACTGTCATGCGTTACCGCGCCCACCGGGCAGGTAGCTTCGCAGGTGTTGCAACGAATGCAGACCTCGGGGTCGATCACATGTTGCTGTAGCAGTTCGGCAGTGTCTGTGCTCATGGCTTGGATTCGTGTTGACGTTATGGCGATTGTGTCTTTAATTGATCTATGGCTTTAGTCATTTGTTTTTGCTTGACCATTCGCCCCGCTTATTGTGCTGAGCCCGAGTCCACGCAGGCCGAGGCCGGGCTCCTCATGACGCAAGCGAAAAATCGTCGCCCGACCCCGGCCTGCATGGCCTCTGCGAAGTAGCGGGTGTGGACGTGGAACAAAAGAGCACGGATATTGCGGACCTTACTTGAAAGTGCCAACAGCTAACCGTTTCTTAACCTGCAACGGCAATTCGAATCATTCTGCGCACCAACACGCCGTTCGCAGCGTGGTGGTAGCGGCAGGCGGGGTGACGATTTTTCGCTCGCGTATGAGGAACCCCGCCTGCCGCTGCCACCACGCGGGTCCAGCAAAAAAGCAAACGTTTACACACTAAGCATCTGCAATTCACTGCCACCACGCGGGTTCAGCAAAAAAGCGGCAATTAATTAAACCGAACGTAATCAAAATCCACCGGCTGACGATTGATGCCGATGGCAGGCGGCGCAATCCAGTTGGCGAATTTGCCGGGCTCGACCACACGTCCCATCAGGCTTTGCACAAAGGCGCGGTCTTCTGCCGTGGGCAGCCATTCACCGACCTTGGCATTCCATTCGTTCTCGGACACCACGCGACCATCAGGCGATACCTTGGCGCCGGACAAAGCGCCAATATTGCGGTGAAACGCTTTGTGCGGCACGCTCAAGCGGTGCGGCAAACCGGCTTTGTCTATGACCCGGTTCCAGCGCTCGACACCACCGACCGAGTCTTTGATGAAATCGTCGCGCAGCACTTCGTTCAGCGCGTTCAGCATAGGCACTTCTTTTTCTTGCAACTGACCGTTCACCACGTGCAAGACCTTGTAGGTCTGGCCGCGCAGCACGTGGTCATCGTCGCGTTTGGTTTCTTCGTAGCGGCCTTTGATGCCGGTGGAATAAAACGTGGCCGCATTGCTCGATTCGTCGGCACCGAACAAATCGATGGTCACGCTGAAGTGGAAATTCAAATAGCGCTGCAAAGTCGGCAAGTCGATCACGCCTGCTGCGCGCAGTTTGCCCACGTCGTCGGTTTTCATTTCATTCATCGCCGCGCAAGTGCGCTGGATGATGCGACTGATACCTGACTCACCGACAAACATGTGGTGCGCTTCTTCGGTCAGCATGAACTTGGTCGTGCGCGCCAGCGGATCGAAACTGCTTTCCGCCAAAGCGCACAACTGGAACTTGCCGTCGCGGTCGGTGAAATACGTGAACATGAAAAAGCTCAGCCAATCGGGCGTCTCTTCGTTGAAGGCTTGCAAAATGCGCGGGTTGTCTTCCTGACCGCTGCGACGCTCAAGCAGCGCCTCGGCTTCTTCGCGGCCGTCACGGCCGAAATGTTTGTGCAACAAATACACCATGGCCCACAGGTGACGGCCTTCTTCTACGTTGATTTGAAACAGGTTGCGCAAGTCGTACATGCTGGGCGCGGTCTTCCCTAAGTGGCGTTGCTGCTCAACAGATGCTGGCTCGGTGTCGCCTTGGGTAACGATGATGCGGCGCAAGTTCGCGCGGTGTTCGCCGGGCACGTCTTGCCAAGCCTTTTCGCCTTTGTGGTCGCCGAAGTGGATGTTGCGATCCGCTTCGCCGTGGTTCAGAAAAATACCCCAGCGGTAGTCGCGCATCTTCACATGACCGAACTGCGCCCAACCTTGCGGATCTACGCTGACGGCGGTGCGCAAATACACCTCGTTGTCGGTGGTTCCTTCGGGGCCCATGTCATCCCACCAGTTGATGAAGTTGGGTTGCCACTGTTCAAGCGCGCGTTGCAAAGTGCGGTCGCTGCCAAGGTCCACGTTGTTGGGAATTTTTTCGCTGTAGTTGATGGCTGACATAAGTGGCTCCGTTTTTTTAAATGCGTGGTGAAGTAGTTTGGATGAGAGATGGTTTGCGCGGGTGCTTACACGCGGTTCCAGTCAAAGGCGGCGCGTTCGCCTTTGCCGTAAACCTTGAGCGCGCCTTTGTCGCCCACCGCATTGGGGCGCTGAAAAATCCAGTTTTGCCAGGCCGTTAAGCGGCCAAACACCCGGGTGTGCATATTCTCTTTGCCGTTAAAGCGCAAATTGGCTTCCAGGCCGGTCATGGCGTCGGGCGACATGGATACGCGCTCTTCGATGGCGATGCGCACTTCGTCGTCCCAGTCGATGTCATCGGGCGCGGCGGTGACCAGGCCTAGCGGGAAAGCGGCGTCGGCATCCAAGGCCTGGCCGACTGCGGCGCGCACCGCTTCCAGCGGGCCAGCTTCTTCGTAAAAGCGACGCTGCAAACGGCTTTGGCCGGTGGCCATGGGGTAAGTGCCAAAGTTGCGCTCGCCCACGGTGATGTGCGGCGTACGTGCGGCGTCATCGGGCAGCATGAGTTGGTAGCTGCGGTCGCAGGCCAGCGCAAATTCCAGGTAACTACCGGCAAAGCACGAGCCGGGCTCGATCAGCGCAAACAGGCTGCGCGAAGATACATCTAAGCGGCTGAAAGTGCGGCGCAGCAGGCCGGTGGTTTCGCGCACCAGCCAGTGGCCGGCCTGCGCTTGCAGCACTGCGTCCATGGCCAGCACGGCGGCGCTGTCGCCTTCGGTTTTGATCAGCCAGATGCCGATGTCCAACTCGTTGGTGCGCATGTGCAAGATCGCGTCTTCCAGCTCGCGCGCCATGCGCAGCGGGAACCATTGCGCGCCCTGGGCCTCGATGTCCGCAATGGTGCTGGGCTGCGCGCCCTGCGGCGCTTGAATCGTCCACACCGCGCTGCGCTTGGCGCGGTCAATTTCCACTTTCAGCGTGCTGTAGTGCAGGGCATCGGCGCTTAGTGTGCGCTGCAAGGGCGTGAGCCGGACGCCTTGTGCATCGGCAGGCCGGTCACTTTGCGCGGCCAAGGCCAGCGCGCGCTCGCGCACGCGGGCTGCAAATTCAGCGGGCTTGGCCAGGCCATCGACCAGGCGCCAGTCTTTGGCTTTTTGGCCGCGCACGCCTTCGGCGCTGGTGCAAAACACGTCGGCCAGGTCGTGGCGGACGCGGCGCTTGTCGGTCACGCGGGTCAGGCCGCCGGTGCCGGGCAACACGCCCAGCAGAGGCACTTCGGGCAGGCTGACGGCAGAAGACCGGTCATCGACCAGCAAGATTTCGTCACAAGCCAGTGCCAATTCGTAGCCGCCACCGGCGCAAGCGCCATTAACCGCTGCCAGAAATTTGAGGCCGCTGTGCGCCGAAGAATCTTCCAGGCCGTTGCGCGTTTCGTTGGTGAATTTGCAGAAATTGACTTTCCAGGCATGGCTGCTCAGCCCGAGCATGAAGATATTGGCGCCAGAACAAAACACTTTGTCCTTGGCGCTGGTAATGACCACGCTGCGCACCTCGGGGTGCTCGAAGCGGATGCGGTTGATGGCGTCGTGCAACTCGATGTCCACGCCTAGGTCATAGCTATTGAGCTTGAGCTTGTAGCCGGGGCGCAGGCCGCCGTTTTCGTCAAAGTCGGCTTTAAGCGTGGCTACCGGGCCCTCAAAGCTGAGCTTCCAATGGCGGTATTGGCTGGGCTCGGTCTGGTAGTGGACAAAAGATTCTGGGTTCATGGCGGACTCACTTTAAAACACGCATAAAAGTGCATTTATTCAACTTTAATGCATCATAGTGCACAAAAGAAAAGCACGTCAAGCATTTTTTCGCGGTTCAGGGCGCTATCTGCAAATAGCCCCGCACCGTGGCGCGTAGCAGCTCGAAAGTGGCTTCCAGGTCTTGGGCGCTGGTGTTGACCGCAAATTGAGCTTTCGAATAAAAAGACTGGCGCCCATCCAAAATGTTTTTTAGGTCTTGCAGGGCCTCCTTGCTGGCGGCCATGGGCCGCAAATCCCCCTGGGCGGTGACGCGGCGCAAGTGGTCTGCCGGGTCCGCTTGCAGCCACAGCGTGGTGCAGTGCGCCAGCAGCAGGCTAAAGCTGGCCGGGTCCGACACCAGGCCGCCGGGCGTGGCGATCACTGCTTCGGGGTAGATTTGGATGCTTTCCTCCAAAGCCCGGCGCTCGTAGCGGCGGTAAGCGTTGGCGCCGTACAAGGCTTGGATTTCGGCCACACTGCAACCGGCAAATTTTTCGATTTCCCGGCTCAGTTCCACAAAGGGGTAGCCCAGGTCTTCGGCCAGCATCTGCCCCAGCGTGGACTTGCCCGCGCCGCGCAGGCCCACCAGGGCGACGCGGGTGCTGCGCTCCTGGCCCGTGCCGCTGGTGCCCAGCAGTTCCCCAATGGCAATGCGCACCCGGTGCAGCGTGGGCGCGTCGCATTGCTCTAGCATTTCGCGAATCATCAGCCAGTCCGGCGAGGAGGTGCTGACATCGCCCAGCAACTCGGCCAGGGTGCACTGCAAGGCCTTGGCCACTTGCAAAAGCACCAGCACCGAGGCATTGCCCAGGCCGTATTCCATGTTCGCCAGGTGCCGCTCGGACACCTGCGCCGCAGCCGCCAGCGCCTTGCGCGTCATGCCCCGGCGTGCGCGCAGCGCGCCCACACGCTGTCCCAGGCCAACCAAATAAGGGTGCTTGTCCTCACTGACAGCCGCGTTGTCCATCGAAATTTCAATACCCGTATGCAATATAGTGCTTGACATAGTGAAAAAATGTATTTAAGGTCCGCTTACGCACAATAATGCATTTTTTCGGAAGCCGCAAGCTGCGATAGCGCAAACTTTGTCAAGTTGGCCCGACCACTCGGCGAATAGATAAGCCGCCCCGCGTGCTACAAAGTGACCGAGCGATCAAGAGGAGCAATCAAGATGGCAGAAACCACGGCGATGGACCCGCAGGCTGAGGTTTTCAATTTCGCGCAGTACCTGCTGGACTGCAATACTGGCCATGGCGAGCGCCTGGCCTATGTGGACGACCAGCGTGCGCTGCGTTACGGCGAGTTGGCCCACGGCGTGCGGGCGGTAGCCGCCGCTTTGCAGGCCGGTGGCGTGCGCCGCGAAGAGCGGGTGTTTGTGCTGATGCACGACTGCATCGACTGGCCCTGCGCGTTTTTGGGCGCCATGTACGCGGGCAGCGTGCCGGTGGCGGCCAATACCCTGCTCAAGGCCGAGGACTACGCCTATATGCTGGGCAAAAGCCGCGCGCAATTGGCGGTGGTTTCGCAGGCCCTGCTGCCAGTGTTGCTCGAAGCCATGGCCCTGGGGCCGCACGAACTGCGCCAGGTGGTCGTCTCGCGTGCTGCACATCCGCTGCCCGAAGGCTGCATCGCGATGGAAGACTGGCTGGTGGCGCAACCCGTCATGGCGCAGTGCGCGCCCACGCATCCGCAAGACTCCGGTTTTTGGTTGTTTTCCTCGGGCTCCACTGGCCGGCCCAAGGCCACGGTTCACAGCCACGCCAACCCCTACTGGACGGCCAAGCTCTACGGCCAAGACGTATTGGCCTTGCACGCGGGCGATGTGTGTTTTTCTGCGGCGAAATTGTTTTTTGCCTACGGCCTGGGTAATGCGCTGACTTTCCCTCTCAACGTGGGCGCCACCACGGTTTTGATGGCAGAGCGGCCCACGCCCGATGCGGTGTTTCACCGCCTGCAAGGCGGCGTGGGCGCCCAAAAGCCCACCGCGTTTTACGGCGCGCCCACCTTGTTTGCAGCCATGCTGGCCTCGCCGGCTTTGCCTGCGGCCCAGGCCATGGCGCTTCGCCTGGTGTCCTCGGCAGGTGAAGCCTTGCCTGCGGACATCGGCCAGCGTTTCAAAGCGCACTTCGGGGTGGATATCGTCGATGGCATAGGTTCCACCGAAATGCTGCATATTTACCTGTCCAACCGGCCTGGCCAGGTGCGCTACGGCACCACCGGCTGGCCGGTGCCCGGCTACGACATCGCGCTGCGCGACGATGCCGGCCAGCCGGTGCCCGATGGCGAGACGGGCGATTTGTTCATTCGAGGCCCCAGCGCCGCCATGCTGTACTGGGGCAACCGCGAAAAAACCATAGAAACCTTTCAGGGCGCCTGGACCCGCAGCGGCGACAAATACATCCGCAACGCGGACGGCAGCTATACCTACAGTGGCCGCAGCGACGACATGCTCAAGGTCAGCGGCGTGTATGTGTCGCCCTTTGAAGTGGAGTCCACGCTGATAGCGCACCCGGCGGTGCTGGAGGCCGCCGTCATCGGCGTGCCCGACGCGGACGGCCTGACCAAAACCAAAGCCTATGTGGTACTCAAACCGGGACAAGCGGTCAGCGCCGACGAACTCAAAGCCTTTGTCAAAGACCGGCTGGCGCCCTTTAAATACCCGCGCATGATTGCGTTTGTGGCTGAGCTGCCCAAGACGGCGACCGGCAAGATTCAGCGCTTCAAGCTGCGGGCTTTGTCGGCGGGGCAGGCCTGAGCGGCTTGGCTGATATCGGCTAGCATCCGGCGCAATGCCTAGCCCTGACAAACCCGCTGTAGTAGCCAAGCCACGCAAATCCGCCTTGCGCCGCGAGGAAATAGTGCGCCACGCCACCGCTTTGTTTGACCGCAAAGGCTATGCCAACACCTCGCTGGACGATGTGGCGCAGGCCGTGGGCATCAAGCGCGAAGCCCTTTATTACTACTACCGCAGCCGCACCGAAATATTGATTGCCATCATCGGCCCGCAAACCAGCGGCCTGGTTGACGGCTTGCGAGATGTCCTCGCCAAAGACTTGCCCGCGCGGGAGAAGTTGCACATGGCCATCCGCAACCACCTCAAGCGCTTTGACCGCCATTGCCTGGAGATGACGATTTTTTTGCGTGACGGTGTGATGGGCACCAACGAAGAACTGCATTTGGCAATGCGCCGGGTGTGGAAGGATTACGAGGCCATGTGGACGCGCTTGATCGACGAGGGCAAGGCCTCTGGCGAACTCGCCGATCTGGGCGACTCCAAGATGATCGCCTTTGGCATTCAGGGTATGTGCAATTGGCTGGCGCGCTGGTACAACCCGCGCAAGTCGGCGCCCATTGACAGCATCATCGACACTTATTTCGCCATGCTGAACCTGGGCTTGCAGCCCCGCACACCCGAACTACCGAGCACGGGTAGCACTCCAAGCGAAGGAAAGCGCAACCCTAAAGCGGGCCCCTTGGTCCATTGAAGGGACAGGCATGGGGGCCGACAAAGTGCTTAAATTTTATACCTCGTAAAAAATATTCTTTAGCCTTAGCTCCGGCGTAACACGCAAGGCATAACTTTCATAGCTAATTTCTTCGGGAATGAGATAAAACGCTTGCACAATGCAGAAATGAAATTTACACTAACGTAAATTTTAAGCTTAGGAGCGCGCATTGGTATCTAAAGACCACGAAGGCAAGGTGTACCCGCCGTATCAGGTGCGCCCCGACCGCGCTATGGGTTTGCAATACGCGCAAGCCCTGGGCCTGTCCGCATTGCCGGCGCGCCCCCCGCTGACCTACCTGATATTTTTGCGCGGAGAAACCCAGGGCGTCGATCTGTTTACCGACCTGGACATACCCCGCCACCAGGCTTTGCACGGCGGCCAGCGCTACGAATGGTTTGCGCCGGTGGAGTGGGATGAGGTGCTGCAAGTGCATGTACGCATAGACCGCGTTCTGGAAAAAAACAGCAAAGCCGGGCCGCTGTGGTTTGTCGACGCCAGTTTTGATTACCACCACGCGCAGTCTGGCGTGCTGGCGGTGCGCGAAATAACGCGCTTGATCAAGCGGGGTGCGCCATGAAAACGGGTGAAGTGCTTTTCCAGGTCCGCGTGCCCGGTTCTTCGCGCGAGACGATTGCCTTGTTTTCGCAGGCGACGCAAGACCCAAACCCCATCCATATCGACGACGCCTTTGCATTGCGGTGCGGCTTTCACCAGGTGATTCAGCAAGGGCCGATGACGACGGCGCATTTCGCGCGTTTGTTGGCCGACCATTGCGGTGCGGACCAGGTGCGCAGCCTGGACGTGTCCTTCAGCGCGCCGGTGTTTCCGCTGGAAAATTTAGACCTGCGGGCTTCCGTGGAGCAAGTGGAAGACGGCCTGGCGCTGCTGGCCCTGGTGGCGCAAAAAACAGATGGCACGGTCACAGCCAAAGGGCAGGCGCAAGTTGCACTGCAGCGGCCATGACAACAAAGCCCTCTTGCGAGGTCGTAGTCGCTGGTGGCGAAGTCGGTGCCTTCGGCTTGTGGCCTGACAGCAGTTTGCAGAGCTTGGTGCTGCCGGTGCTGGCCGCTGCTTTGCGCGATGCCGGGGTGCAGGCCACGCAGCTGGAAGCGGCCTATGTCGGCAACGCTTTTGGCGGATTGATGCAAGGCCATGAAACCATGTTGGGCCAGATGCTGCTGCCCGCCGCTGGTATAGAAAGCATCCCGGTCCACAACATCAAAAACGCCTGCTCCAGTGGCGCAGACGCGATGGCGCTGGCCTGGAGCGCGGTCGCTTATGGGCAGTACGACTGCGTGCTGGTGCTGGGCGTGGAAAAGATGACGCACCCGGAGCGCAGCCGCGCCATGGCGGTGTTGGCTTCGGCCTCGGACCGCCAGCCTACCGATGCGGGCCGCTCGGTGTTTATGGACCTCAATGCCGAGCGCGCCAAAAACTATATGCGCCGCTATGGCGCAACGCCACGCCACTTCGCCTTGTGCGCCGCCAAAAACCGCCGCCACGCCAGCCTGAACCCCCACGCCGCAGTACGCACGCTGATGGACGCTGACGCCATATTGCAAGACCGCATGGTGCTCGACCCCTTGACCCGCGCCATGTGCGGCGGCATCGCCGATGGCGCTGCTGCGGTGGTCCTGGTCAGTGGCGCTTTTGCGCGCCGCCATGGTTTGCACGGGCCCAAGGTGCGGGCCTCGTGTGTGGTCTCGGGCCAGCGGCAACGCAGCGCAGACGCGCCCAGTGCCACCGCGCGCTGCGGGGCATTGGCATTCGCTGCTGCGGGTCTGGACCCGCGCGATGTATCACTCGCCGAGGTGCACGACCCGACGGCGCCGCAAGAATTTATCGACATCGAAGACCTGGGCCTGTGCGCGCCGGGCCAGGCCTTTGTGCTGACCGAAAGCGGGCACACCCAGCTAGGTGGTCGCATGCCCGTTAATGTGTCCGGCGGCCTAACGTGTCGAGGCCATCCGGTGGGCGCCACCGGCGTGGCGCAAATCGTGGAATTGAGTAGGCAGTTAAGCGAGCGCGCAGGGCCCTCACAGGTTTCGGGCGCCCGTTGGGGTCTGGCGCAAATGGCCGGCGGCTTGCTGGGTAGCGATTCAGCGATCGCTTGTGTCCATCTTCTAGAGCGTGCATAGGAAATCAAAAAATGGCAATCAAATCCAAGCGGGCCTTAAGCAGCACGGTACGTACAAGTTACGACCTGTACATTAACGGCCAATGGCATAGCCCACACGCAAGCGAACGCATGGAATGCCATAGCCCGCTCACGCAAGAGCTGCTTACCACCGTGCCCGAATCAGACGATGCCGACGTGGATGCCGCTGTGCAGGCCGCAAGCAAAGCGCAACCGGGCTGGGCCAATTTGAGCGCCAAAAAACGCCAGGCCGTGCTGGAAGCGGCGGCCGATGCGCTGGTAGCGCAGTTAGAGCCATTGGCATTGCTGGAGACGGCAAACACCGGCAAACCGCTGCGCGAAAGTCGGGCCAATGTGTTTACTGCGGCAGACCGCTTGCGCTATTACGCTGGAGCGTGCCGCGTGTTTGAAGGCGTCGTGGTGCCGGTGACGCCAGACATCACCAGCTACGGTCTGCGCCAGCCCCTGGGCGTGGTCGGCATCATTGGTGCCTGGAATTTTCCGCTCAATATGTTTGTCGGAAAAATCGCACCAGCCCTGGCCAGTGGCAATACCGTGGTTTACAAACCGGCCGATACCACGCCGGTCACTACGCTGGAAATTGCGGCCTTATTTGGAAGCATTTTTCCGCCGGGGGTGATCAATGTCATAACCGGCAGCGGCGCAGGCACGGGCGCTGCCATGGTGGCACATCCGGGCATACGCAAAATCTCGATCACCGGCTCTACGCGCACCGGGCAGCGGGTGATGGCAGCGGCCGGTGCCACGCTCAAACGCCTGACCTTAGAGCTGGGCGGCAAAAACGCCCAGGTGGTTTACCCCGACGCCGACCTGGACCGCGCAGCGCAAGGCATATTGCTGGGTGCGTTTTTAAATCAAGGCCAGGTCTGTACCGCTGGCAGTCGCATTTATGCGCATGCCAGCGTGGCCGATGCGCTGAAAGAAAAAATTCTGGCCTTGGTGCCCAATCTCAACATCGGCGACCCTTTTGACGCCAACACGCGCATGGGCAGTCTGTCCTCGCGTGCACACTTTGACAGGGTCAGCGACTACATCGCCACCGGCGTGCGCGAAGGCGGGCGCATTATTTGCGGCGGGCATCCGGTGCGCGTGGAGCAATACCCCAAGGGCTTGTTCATGGCGCCCACGTTGTTTGAGGGCGTGGACCCGCAAGCGCGCATCGCGCGTGAAGAAATTTTCGGACCGGTGGCCACTTTTGACAGCTGGGATGACGAAGACGCCATGTTCGCCCAGGTCAACGCGGTGGAACAAGGCCTGGCCGCCGGGGTATGGACCGGCAGCCTGACGCGGGCGCATCGCGCGTCGCGCGCCATTCAGACCGGGCGGGTATGGGTCAATTGCTACAACCTATATCCGTCTGGCGCAGCCTTCGGCGGCAGCAAAGCCAGTGGCTTTGGCCGCGAAGACGCCTTTGAGACCCTGCTCGATTTCACCGAGGTGAAAAACGTGATTGTCGATGCCTCAGAAACCGCGCGCGGGTTTTATGCATAAGCCAGCGTGTCTTTCCATGCAAGTGAAAAATGGCCTGCATATACCCAAAACCGTCATTGCGAGCGCAGCGTGGAAATCCAGATTTTTGGGTGAATTCACCACCTATGGATCGTCACGGCGCTGCGCTCCTCGCGATGACGTACTGATGAAAATAGCCCATCAACAAATCAACCAGTGATAAGGAAATAAACCTATGACGCAATCGGTAATGGAAGCCCCCGCACCAACGGTAGTGACTGTGGAAAATTTTTGGGACCAGGATCCTGAATACCAGGACTTGCTACTCAACCTGATCAATATCCATGTGGTTAGCGAACTGTATGGCGGAGATATCTTCGAGGCCAGCATCTTGCGCGCGCCTACGGCCGAGTTCAAGATGCGCATGGCGCGCACCGTGATGGAGGAGTATGGCCACCACCTGCGCTACCGCAAGCTGATGGAAGAGCTAGGCGTGGATTGGCAGGAATACGCACGCAGCAAAGGCCATTTGTCCACCTTTGACACGCCCATGGAATCCTGGGCCGACCAGGCAGTGTTCTTGGCGATTTTGGACCGCGCCGCAGCGCACCAGTTCCGCCATTTTGTGCAGTGCCGCTATGAACCTTTCCGCCAGGCGGCGCAAGATACGCTCAAAGAAGAATACGGCCATGTCGGCCTCGGTATGGATGCCGTCAAAGCCTTGTTGCAAACCGATGAGGGCCGCGCAGAAGTGGAGCGCGCTTTGCATAAATGGTTGCCGGTGGGCTTGCAGTCCTTTGGCGCCGATGCCTCCAAGAAGAATGAACGTTATCGCTACTTCGGCATCAAACAAGACACCAACGAAAACATGCGCGCCATTTACTGGGAGCAGGTACGCGCTTTTGTGACCGAAGACTGGGGCTTTGCATTGCCCGAGGATTACACCGCCATTTGGAATCCCAAGGGTCAGCAGGATACGGACCGTGCGTATTAAGTTTCGAATGGCATGCCCGTACAAACGGCAGTCACAGCAGTAAAGAAAATCGATGTACGCATTGACACTGGATGGCAGCGAGAAGGTGGTGCATCTGCCCCCGCAAGAGACGGTGCTGGACGCCTGTCTGGCCCGGGGCCTGGAGCTGCCCTACAACTGCCGCTCGGGCGAATGCGGCGAGTGCCTGGCGCAATTGCAAAGCGGTACCGTACGGCAGCTACCTGGCAGCGACCCGGCGGTTTTTACCGAAGCCATGCGCGCCCAAGGCATGGTGCTGACCTGTATGTGTTTTGCCACATCGGACCTGGTACTCAAAGTGCCCTTGCGCGCGCAGAGCGGCCCGGCTATACGGCAGTTGGATGCGGTTATCGAGTCGGTCGTCTGGCACGGCCCGCGCACCGCGCAAGTGCGCTTGCGCTGCCCCGAGGCAGTCGCCTTTGAAGCCGGACAATACTTTGAATGGCAGGTGCAAGGCGTGGCCCATGCGCGTTCTTATTCGGTGTCGGTGCCACCGGGCACGGACCGACTGGAATTTATGGTCCGCATCTACCCCGCCGGGCAGATCAGTGCCATGCTCAAGCGCCATGAATTAGCGCCGGGCGACATCGTGGGTTTGCGCGGCCCTTTTGGTACATACCGCTTTGACACTGCACACCCAGGGCTGGCTGTTTTTGTGGCTGGTGGCACCGGCATCGGGCCGGTGCTAGCGCTGGTGCAAGCGGCACTGCGCGGCGCGGCGCAGCGCACATTGCTGGTGCTCTATGGCGCGCGCGATGCGGCCGAAATGGCCTCAGCCAGCACCTTGCAACAATGGGCTGCGCGGGATGCGCGCCTCAAGTTTGTGCCGGTGCTGTCTGAAGAGTCCACCGACTCCGCATGGCAGGGGCTGCGCGGCACCGCAGTCGATGCTTTGCAAGCCCAGCGTGCCGATTTTTTCGGCGCCACTGCCTACCTGTGTGGCCCGCCGCCTATGGTGGAGGCAGCGAAAAAAATATTGCTGGCCAAGGGCGTGGACGCGACAGACATGTACCACGACCGCTTTGCCCCCGCCGCCAGCGGAGCTGCGCCGTGAATAGGGCTTTGCCATCCGACGCGCTGCAAGGGCAGGAGATGGCCTTGGTTGCCGACGATGGTACGGTGCTGTCTTGGCGTTTATTTCCCAACCCTGCAGCGCGCGTGCGCTTGGTGCTAAGCCACGGCAACGGTTTGGCGATGGACGGTTACCAGGTGTTTTGGCGTAGCTTGCTGGCTGATTTTGAAGTCGTGGTGTTTGATTTTCGCGGCCATGGCCGCAGCCAGGCCGGCGCCGCAGCGGCACACCACTGGACGCAGTTTGAAGCCGATATGCAGGCCTTGTGCGATGCCTTGGCTGCGCAAGGTGATGCGCGCCCGCTAGTAGGTGTTTTTCATTCGCTCAGCGCCGTAACCAGTTTGCGCCATTTGCACCGCTATGGGCCACGTTGGAGCGCCTTGGTACTGGTCGACCCACCGCTGAGCCCGCCACCCGGCCATACGATGGAAAGCGAGCATTCGCGTGAAGTGCAAGCCCTGGCCGAGGGCGCGCTGCGCCGACGCCCCGCGTTTGAGAGCGCACAGCAACTGGCCGAGCGCTTTGCGCGCGTGGCGGTGTTTGGCGCGTGGCAGGCGCAAGCGTGCATGGACATGGCTTTGGCCACGCTGCGCCAGTCTGAGGGCGGCGGCGTATGGGCATTGCGCTGCGCGCCTGAGCGCGAAGCCTTGGTGTACCGCAGCAATATCTGGCCGTTGGCGCAACAGGTATCGGCCAACTGTCCATTCCCCGTGCATTTGCTGGCGGCAGACGCGACGATGCAGGGCAGCGGATTGCCGGCGCGCTACGCATTGGATTTGCATCAAAGCAGCGCCATCGGCTACACGTCTATCGGCGGGACCGGCCACTTTTTGCAACTAGAGCGGCCCCAAGCCTGCGCGGATGCCATTGCGCAATTTGTACAGCAAGCAGGGCTTTTTGCAAGCGCCAGCGATAAGGTTTGGTAGCGCTTAGACCAGTGACTTTTAAAGCAACGAGGACGCCATGAACACCAGACACGCGAACCTAGCAAAGCACCCAGGCTTGACCGGCAATGTGGTGGATTACCTGATGGAATTGCGCATGTCGCCGGCCGAGGCGGCTCGGCCTTATTTGGTGTGTCCCGCAGTGACATATAGCTTTGGCGATGTGTACCGCCGCGCCTGCCAGGTCGGGCACATGCTGCGCGCACACGGCATACAGGCAGGTGACAGAGTAATGTTCATCGTGCCGGACGGGCTGGATTTTGTGTCGCTGTTTTTGGGCGCTATGAAAATCGGCGCGGTGGCGCTGCCACTCAATACTTTTTTGCTGGCATCGGACTATGCCTACTACGTGCGCGACAGCGAGGCCAAAGCGCTGATCGTTGGGCCGGACTTGTTGGCGCGCATAGACACCATCTGCCAGGCATCCGATTTTCCGGCGCTGCTGTTTGCAACTGGCGGTTCTGCACCGGGCTATGCGGACTTTCAGGCGGCGGTGGACCCAATGCCGCAGGACTTGGAGACCCACGCCTCGGATGCGCAAGATGCAGCTTTTTGGCTCTACAGCTCGGGCAGTACCGGCAGCCCCAAAGGCGTGGTGCACACGCATGCCCATATTTACTGGGCGACCGAATTGTTCGGCCTGGGCAATGTGGGCCTGAACGCCGATGACCATATTCTGTGCCCGCCCAAAATGTTTTTTGCCTATGGCTTGGGCAACCAGGTTTACTTCCCTTTGCGCGCTGGGGCTAGCATCGTGGTCGATGCCGAACCGATCAAACCCAAGGCGGTGCTAGACCATATGCTGGCCCAGCGCCCCACCGCCATGATGGCGGTGCCCACTTTGTTTGCCGGTATTTTGGAATTGATGCGTGCCATGGAGCCCGCACAAATCCAGGCCGCTTGCAGCCGCTTGCGCGTGTGCATCAGCGGCGGCGAGCTGCTGCCGCCTGCTTTGTACCGCAAGTGGCTAGAGGTCACGGGCAAAGAAATTTTGGATGGCGTGGGCACCACCGAACTGACACATATGTTCATGATCAACCGGCCTGGCGCGGTGGTGCCCGGCAGTTGCGGGCAAATCGTGGACGGCTACGAAGGCATTTGCCTGGACGAAAACGGCGCGCCCTTGCCCGTGGGCGAGATTGGCAATTTATTCGTCAAAGGCCCAAGTGCTGCGCAGCAGTACTGGAACAAGCCGGAAAAAACCGCTGCCACCATGTGGGACGGCGGAGTGCTTACCGGCGACAAGTGCTACCGGGACGCGCAAGGCAATTACTTTTATGTAGGCCGCATGGACGATATGTTGCGCGTGGGCGGCGTCTGGGTCTCGCCCACCGAGATCGAGTCGGTGCTGGCCGAGCACCCCAGTGTTTTGGAATGCGCGGTGATCGGCGCGCCCGATGAACACGAGATGATCAAACCCAAGGCCTATGTGGTGCTGCGACAGGGCGACACCGCAGATGCAGGCTTGCAAGATGGCATGCGCAGCTTTTTGCGCGAGCGCCTGGCGCATATCAAATGCCCGCGCTGGATCGAGTTTTGCGCCGAGTTGCCCAAAACCGCCACCGGCAAAATCCAGCGCTTTCGCCTGCGGGCGCAATCGGTGAGCAAGGACTGAGCAAATTGGCGCAATGGATAGACCTAGAACTTGCCAGTGGCCCGGTACGCATCGAGTATGCGTGGCTGGACGCTGCGCCTGCGGGCGCGCCGGTGATGGTCTTCCTGCACGAGGGCTTGGGTTCGCTGGCCATGTGGAAGGACTACCCGGCCCAACTGTGCGCCGCCGTGCACTGCCGGGGTTTGGTGTATTCGCGCCCCGGCTATGGGCAGTCGCAGCCCTTGCCCCACCCTTGGGGCGCTGACTTTATGCATGTCCAGGCCTACGAGGTGCTACCGGCTTTGCTGACGGCGCTGGGTTTGGCTCCGCCGGGTGAGGCTGTATCGGCGCCGCAGTTGAATGCGGATACACCACGCTCTGCACCGCCCCTGATTCTTTTCGGCCACAGCGACGGCGCATCGATTGCGCTTTTGTTTGCCGCCCGCTACTCCGGCTGGCCCGCTGCGGTGGTGGCCGTGGCACCGCATTTGTTTGTGGAAGACAAAACCCTTAGCGCGATTGCGGGCTTGCAAGCGCCGCTACTTCAGCAGCCCTTGTTAGCGCGCCTGGCGCGCTACCACCGGGATCCTGATGCGGTATTTGCTGCCTGGAGCCGGGCCTGGCTGGCGCCGGAATTTGCCGCCTGGGCGATTGCTGACACAATCGCGACATTGCGCTGCTCGGTGCTGGGAGTGCAGGGCGTGGACGATGAATACGGGACAATGCACCAAATTCATGCGCTGCGCGAGCTAGCTGAGCCGACGCGTTTGCTGGAATTGGCCGCTTGCGGGCATTCACCGCATCGCGATCAGCCCGATGCCTTGACCACCGGAGTTTGTGATTTTTTGACATTTTTACAAGGAGATTAGACATGTATCCAACTCTTAAGCCCATCGTCCGCTGGGTTGGCAGCGCTCTTGCAGTGACTGCGCTCACAAGCTCTGTGGCCCTGGCCCAGAATACCGGCAAGCTCAAAGTCGGTTTTATGCTGCCCTACACCGGAACCTTCGCCGCCTTGGGCATTGCGATTGAAAACGGATTTCGCCAGCATGTCACAGAACTCGGCGGCAAGGTCGCCGGACGCGAAGTGGAGTACTTCAAGGTGGACGACGAGTCCGAGCCTTCCAAAGCCACCGATAACGTCAACAAACTCATCAAGCGCGACCAGGTCGATGTGATTATTGGCACCGTCCATTCCGGCGTGGCCATGGCCATGGCCAAAGCTGCCAAGGAAAGCGGCACCTTGTTAATCGTGCCCAATGCCGGTGCCGACGCAGTGACCGGTGCGATGTGCGCCCCCAATATTTTCCGCAGCTCTTTCTCTAACTGGCAACCTGGCTACGCCATGGGCGAAGTGATGGCTAAAAAAGGCATCAAAAAAGTCGTCACCATTACCTGGAAATACGCAGCGGGCGACGAGTCGGTGAAGGCTTTCAAGGAAAGCTTTGAAAAAGGTGGCGGCACGGTGGTGAAAGAGTTGAGCCTGCCATTCCCCAATGTGGAGTTCCAGGGTTTGCTAACCGAAATCGCAGCGACCAAGCCGGATGCCGTGTTTACCTTCTTTGCCGGTGGCGGCGCGGTGAAATTCGTGAAAGACTACGCAGCAGCAGGCCTGAAAGCCAATATTCCTTTGTACGGATCGGGCTTTTTGACCGACGGCATTATTGATGCAGAAGGCCCCGCGGCTGAGGGCATCTTGACCACATTGCATTACGCCGACAGCCTGAACACCAAGCGTGATAACGCCTTCCGTCTGACGTATGCCAAGACTTTCAGAATGCAGCCGGACGTGTACGCAGTGCAAGGCTATGACGCAGCGCAAATGCTGTCTATTGGTCTGAACGCTACCAAAGGCGATGCCACCAAGGCCGTCGACATTTCTGCCGCTTTGCGCAAAGCCACCATCGACAGCCCGCGTGGCCCTTTCACTATTTCCGCCTCGCATAACCCGGTGCAAGATTTTTACTTGCGCCAGGCCAGCGACAAAGAAAAAGAGAACAAAGTGGTGGGCATGGCCAGCGCCAAGTTGGCTGACCCCGGCCGCGGCTGCAAGATGTAAGGTATTGGAGCGATCAGCCCGAGGGCTTGTGCCCTAACGCTGCGCTGCGTTAGGCACAGCCCTGTATTTTTATGGACCTCACCACTTTTCTTATCCAGTGCTTGAACGCGCTGCAATACGGCTTGCTGCTGTTTTTGGTGGCCTCGGGTCTGACGCTGATCTTCGGCATCATGGGCGTGATTAATCTGGCCCATGGCAGCTTTTACATGATCGGCGCCTACATGGCGTTTGCCTTGGCGCCCTTGGTGGCGGCCACGGTGGGCGGCGGTTTTTTCACCACTTTGTTGTTTGGCCTGATCTTGGCCGTGGCGCTGGGCTATTTGCTGGAGTGGGCGTTTTATAGTTTTCTGTATACCCGTGAGCATTTGCAGCAAGTGCTGATGACCTACGGCCTGATATTGGTGTTTGAGGAACTGCGCAGCCTTCTGGTGGGCGACGATGTGCACGGCGTGCAGGCGCCGGACTTTTTATCCGGCAGTATTCCGCTGGGCGACATGATGGTCTATCCTGTCTATCGCCTGTTTATCTCGGGCGTATGTTTGCTCTTGGCGCTGGGCATGTACTTTGTGTTTGCCAAAACCCGCCTGGGCATGATGATTCGCGCGGGCAGCACGAACCGCGAAATGGTGCAGTCCCTGGGCATTGACATTAAGTTTCTGTACCGCGTGGTGTTTGCTGCCGGAGTCGCGATTGCGGTGTTGGCCGGCATCGTGGCCGCGCCAGTGTCCTCGGTCTATCCGGGCATGGGCGGCCTGGTGCTGATTATTTGCTTTGTGGTGGTGGTGATCGGCGGCATTGGCTCCATACGCGGCGCCTTGTTGGCGTCCTTGCTGATCGGCGTGGTCGATACCTTTGGCAAAGTGCTGGTGCCGCAGGTGGCGGGCGTGCTGGTGTATGTGTTGATGGCGGTCATCCTGCTGTGGAAGCCCGATGGTTTGTTCAAGGCGGGTTAATGCGCGCGCAGTTGCCTAAATTTTTGTTTGTGCTGGCCAGCTTTGCGGCGCTGGCGGTGTTTCCGCATGTGGCGGGCAAGTTTGGTGTCGATCTGGCTACCAAGATCATGATTTTTGCGGTGCTGGCGCTGAGCCTGGAGTTGCTGGTGGGCACGACCGGCCTGGTCTGCTTTGGGCAGGCGGCGTTTTTTGGCATTGGCGCGTATGCGACCGTGCTTTTGTCTCCGCCTGACGGGCCTGCTTCGGTCGCGACCTTGTTGCCCCTGTGCGTGCTGCTGGCCGCAGCGTATGCCCTGTTGGTAGGCGCACTGTCTTTGCGCACCAAGGGCGTGTATTTCATTATGGTTACCTTGGCCTTTGCGCAAATGGCCTATTACGTGGTGCATGACACGCCTTTGGGCGGCGGCACTGACGGCATTTACCTGATGATGAAGCCCGCGCTGGGCGATTGGATAGACCTGGACAAGCCCCTGGTCATGTACCGCTTTACGCTGGCTTGTCTTTTGGGGACGTTTGTATTTTTGGCCTTGCTGGGCCGTTCCAAATTTGGCCATGCGCTGGCCGGTATCCGCGTCAACGAACAGCGCATGCGCGCCACTGGTTTTTCCACCTATCCCTATAAGTTGGCGGCCTTTGTGGTGTCAGGTGGTATCGCCGGATTGGCGGGGTTTTTGTTTGCCGTAAAAGACGGTTTTGTGAACCCGGAAATGATGAGCTGGCATATTTCCGGCGAGGTGCTCATCATCATTATTTTGGGTGGCCTGGGGCATTTGCGCGGCGCACTGATTGGCGCGTTCGCGTTTGCGCTCTTGCAAGAATTTTTCCGCTCCGAGGCGATTTTTGGCGAATTTGCCAAGCATTGGCATCTGGGCCTGGGGCTGACCATCATCGCCAGCGTAGCCTTGCTGCCGCGCGGGCTGGTGGGTATACCGGGACAGTTGTTCGGGCGCAAGCCCAGTGCGCATGGCGGCGGTGCTTTGGCGCAAGCAACGCCCACAAAGGCAGGCCATGCACAGTCCTGAAATTTTGCTGCGTGGGACTGGCATCAGCCGCCGTTGGGGCGGGCTGACCGCCCTGGACAATGTGTCTATTGACGTGGCGCGCGGCAGCGTGCATGCAGTCATTGGCACCAATGGCGCGGGCAAGTCCACCTTGGTGAATATTTTGTCCGGCGAGCTGGAAGCCTCTGCGGGTTCGGTGCATTTGCTGGGGCAGGATGTGAGCCGATGGAGTCAGCCGCGCCGCGCCCGTGCCGGTCTTGGCCGCAGCTACCAGCGCAACACGATTTATCCCAGCTTTAGCGTGTTGGAAAACTGCCGGCTTGCCGCGCAGGCCATGCACCAGCAGCCCTGGGCCTGGTGGCGCAGCGCGGCCAATTGCACCAAGAGCATGCAGGCAGCGCAAGATGCGGCAGCGCAAGCGGGCTTGCAGGATTTGCTGGCGCGCGAAGCGGGCTTGTTGTCGCATGGGCAAAAGCGCCAACTTGAAATCGCCATGTGTCTGGCTACGCGCCCTTCGGTGCTGCTGCTGGACGAGCCGCTGGCCGGCATGGGTGCCGAAGAAACCGAGCGCATGCTGGAACTGCTGACGGCCCTCAAGGCCAGACACGCCATGCTGCTGATCGAACACGATATGGACGCGGTGTTTCGCGTGGCCGATGTAATTACCGTGCTGGTGAACGGGCAGCTCATCGCCTGCGGCAGCCCCGAGGCGGTGCGCAACAGCCCCGAAGTGCGGGTGGCTTATTTGGGGGACCACTGATGCATGCCTTTTCAGCAGCGGATACGGTTTGCGTTGGGATGGCGCCGCGCCCGGCAAGGGAGTCGCGCTAATGGCGGAGCTGATTTTGCAAGCCCGCGGCATCCAGGCCTGGTATGGCTCGGGCCAGGTGCTTCATGGCGTGGATGTCGATATTGCGCGCGGCCAGACCATGGGCCTGCTCGGGCGCAACGGCATGGGCAAGAGCACGCTGATTCGTACCCTGCTGGGCCATGTGACCGAACGCAGCGGCAGCATCCGCGCTTTCGGCGTCGATGTGTCGCGCAGTCGCCCGCATGAAATGGCACGCCTGGGCGTGGCCTATGTGCCCGAAGGGCGGGGCGTTTTCCCCAACCTCACGGTGCGCGAAAACCTGCTGATGGCCGCTCGCCCGGGCACTGACGGGCGCAGCGACTGGCCGTTTGCGCGGGTGATGGAAACCTTTCCGCGCCTGGCCGAGCGCCTGTCCAATCTGGGCGCCGAGCTTTCGGGTGGCGAGCAGCAAATGCTGTCCATTGGCCGCGCCCTGATGACGCACCCGCAACTCATCATCCTGGACGAAGCCACCGAGGGCCTGGCCCCTTTGATCGTGGCCGAAATTTGGCGCGTGATCGAAGGCATACGCCAAAGCGGTATCGCCACCCTGATCGTGGACCGCGACTACCGCAAAGTGCTAGAGCGCGCCGACACCGCCATCGTTCTGCAAAAAGGCCAGGTCGTACTGCAAGGCAGCGGCCAGGACTTGCTGCGCGATCCGGCGTTGGCGGGGTTTTTGGGCGTGTAGCAAGTCCCCCTCGCCCAGAAAAAACGGCACCCGCAGGTGCCGTTTTGCTTTGAAGGCAAGTGCCCAATTACTTGCGCTGCGCCTTTACTTTCAAACGCCAGGCATGCAACAGCGGCTCGGTGTAGCCGCTGGGCTGCGCCAGGCCTTTGAACACCAGGTCGGTGGCGGCTTTGTAGGCTTTGGAGGTTTTGAAATTGCCAGCCATGGGTTGGTACAGCGGGTCTCCCGCGTTTTGCCCGTCCACCACGGCGGCCATGCGCTCGAAAGTGGCTTGCACTTGCTTTTTGGTGACGATGCGGTGCAGCAGCCAGTTGGCAATATGCTGGCTGGAAATACGCAGCGTGGCGCGGTCTTCCATCAGGCCAACGTTGTGGATGTCGGGCACTTTGGAGCAACCCACACCCTGGTCAATCCAGCGCACCACATAGCCCAATATGCCTTGTACATTGTTGTCCAGCTCTTGCTGCTTTTCTTTCTCGCTCCAGCCGGTGTTGGTGGCTACGGGAATGGTCAACAAGTCATTGAGCAAGCCAGCGCGCTCTTTGCGCAAGTCGATGGTTTCCAGTTGCTTTTGCACCTCGCTGACCAGCACCTGGTGGTAGTGCAGGGCGTGCAGCGTGGCGGCTGTGGGGCTGGGCACCCAGGCGGTGTTGGCACCGGCTTTGGGGTGTACGATTTTTTGCTCCAGCATGGCTTTCATCAGGTCGGGCATGGCCCACATGCCTTTGCCGATTTGCGCCTTGCCGCGCAGGCCTCCGGCCAGGCCAGTGAGCACATTGCTGCGTTCGTAGGCCGCGATCCAGGGGGTGGCTTTCATCTCCGCTTTGCGGATCATGGGGCCGGCGTGCATGGCGGTGTGCATCTCGTCGCCAGTGCGGTCCAAAAAGCCGGTGTTGATAAAGGCTACGCGGCTGCGCGCAGCCGCAATACAAGCTTGCAAGTTAACGCTGGTGCGGCGCTCTTCGTCCATGATGCCTAGCTTGACGGTGCTCTCGGGCAAGCCCAGCAAGGCCTCTACGCGGCCAAACAATTCATCGGCAAACGCCACTTCAGCGGGGCCGTGCATTTTGGGCTTGACGATATACACCGAACCCTTGCGCGAGTTGCGTACCTTGCCTGCTGCGGCATCGGCTTTGGTGCGTTGGATGTCGTGGATGGCAATCGCCGTGGTGACCACGGCGTCCAAAATACCTTCGGGGATCTCCTGCGTGCTGCCGTCTTTGGCGGTGTAGGTGATGGCCGGGTTGCTCATTAAATGGCCCACATTGCGCACAAAGAGCAGCGCGCGGCCATGCAGCACCACGGGTTTGCCGTCCGCGCCGGTATAGACGCGGTCTGGGTTGAGGCCGCGAACAAAAGTTTTGCCGCCTTTGCTAATCGTCTCGGTGAGCGTGCCCTGCAAAATGCCCAGCCAGTTGCGGTAGGCCAGCACTTTGTCTTGGGCATCGACCACGGCCACCGAATCTTCCAGGTCCAGGATGGTGGATAGCGCAGCTTCCACCACGACGTC
>CANFJQ010000021.1 GCA_947447615.1 Comamonadaceae bacterium | reverse complement strand
CGACGTGAATTTCATCTCTGATTTTCACATCTATTACTTCATCAGCGTTGGTTAGTTAATTAAAGCTAAGTTCCAAAGAACTTGGCAATCGCCTTCAAACGCCCACGCTTATCGGCTGTAAGTTTTTAATGAACTCTTGCAAATTACTTGATTTGCTTTTCAATTCGCTGCGATCAGCGAAGCCCTCTACTATAGCACAGATTTTTCGTCCGCACAGATCAAATTGAACTTTTTTTCGCTCCGGCCCTTTTTGCTTTTCGCTGCCTTTGATCCTCTGGTGTTTCCACCGAAGCCCTCGATTATGACACATATTTCAGGTAATCGGAGATTTTTAGGAAGAATTCTGAAATAGGCTGGGCTCTTACGGGTGGGACGAGCTTGTTGCTGCGCTGAGAGCGCTATGACACTTTGTTTCAGAATTTCGGAGCGCGCCCTTTCCTCTCTTGGGTTGCGAGCGGCGCTTGGGCGGGGCTGCGTCTGGTGAAGATTCGCTCGAGAATGATGGGTCTATGGTGGCCACCCCAGATACGTTTGAATGCGATACGCCCCGAATCTGCGCCGGGCTTGTCGCGGTTTGGCACCAGAACCCAAGTTAAGGCGTGACCGCTTGTGGCTTGCAGGTAGTCCGGTCCAAGATCTTGGGCATCCCATTTGCCTCCTAGTCAAATTGAAGGCTGTAGGAGCCGTTGCGCGGCCGCTGTCGCCCGGCGGACAAGTTTTAAGGGGTCGGTCGACTCAAATCGCTATATGGGAAATCTTTATTTGGTGCGACATGGGCAAGCTTCCTTTGGGAAGGCCGATTACGACAATTTGAGCGATCTTGGCAGGCGGCAAAGCTTGCGCTTGGGGCAGTACTTCAGCCATCGACGCCTCGAATTTGATTTGGTCATCACGGGCCGCCTGCGGCGCCACGCGCAGACTTGGCAAGCCATCGCTGAGGGCGCGGGACTTGACCAGAGGCCCTTGGTTTGGCCTGGACTCGACGAATATGACAGCGAGGCGGTGGTCAAAGCTATCCATCCTGAGCCTCTCGGAAAGCCAGATACTCCGGAGCTCTATAGGCAGCATTTCCGGTTGTTGCGGGATGGGCTCACACAGTGGATGAGCGGCGCAACACACCCAATCGGTATGCCGGACTATCCGTCTTTTGTGCAAGGGGTTGTTGGCGCACTAGACCATGTGCGTACGAGCAATTGTTCAAATGTGCTGATAGTGAGCAGCGGCGGCCCCATTTCCACGGCGGTGGGGCATTTGCTGGGCACGTCCGCGGAAACGACGATTGAACTGAACTTTCACATCCGCAACACTTCGATCACCGAGTTTTCTTTCAATCCCAAGCGCCATGTGCTGCTTAGCTTCAACCATTTGCCGCACTTGGATGATCCGGTTTACGCCGACTGGCACACCTACGCTTGAGGGCCATCAATGCCGAATTTATTGCCGGTACGTTCGTTGATTGAAAACGAACTTCTCAGCTGGCGGCATCCATAAAGCTCCTGCCTTAACGAGGTGGTGCGCGCATGGGGTTTGTTTTTCTACTTAGGAGCGTTGTTCAAAGTGGACATGCTAAGGGCTTCGATCTCTGAAAGTAGCGCGCAGAGCGCGCGTCCCGCTGCATCCAAGACCTCCCGCCCTTTTTCAGACGTTGCCGCAGCGGCATTACCGGCTGCGCCAGCAGGGTTGTAGTCCTGCATTTGCCAGGCAAACTTAGCCGTCTTGCCGTTGCCGAGGATAGGGTAGGTGCTAGCGCGCAATTGGGCGCTGGATGGGAAATGGTCAGCAGCTTGCATATTCACGTGCCCAGGGTCAATAGCCAGCATCATGGATGTTTCAAGGTCGCCGGCGTGAACCCCAAAGCGCTGTTCTTCGGGACTGAACATGCCGCTCATGTCTTCACCTTGCGGGGTGGTCAGCGGCAGTGCGTACCAATTGGCACTAAAGACCATCATGTCCAGTCGCGCCCGTAAGTCGCGCGCGACCGGGTCCGTAAGATTGGCTTGCCCGCCATGGGCGTTGAAGATGAGCAATTTGCGCACCCCGGTGGCTGCAACACTTTCGGCCAGCTCCGTCCATAAGCGCAAAACCGTTTCAGCTTTGAGAGTGAGGGTGCCGGCAAAGCGCGCATGTTCAGGGCTAAAGCCAACGGCTTGCGTCGGCAAAAACAGGGCTTGGGAGTTGGTAGGCAGATGGGCAATCGCAGCCTGAATAACGCCCTCCACGATGGCGGTGTCCACTTTCAGCGGCAGGTGGGGTCCGTGTTGTTCTGTAGCGGCAACAGGTAGAACCGCCACCACCTCCGCGATAGCTCCACTGGCTTGCAAAGCCCGGAAGTGCGTGGTCGCACAATCAGCCCAGAACGGCGATGGATGGACTTTGCTATGCGGCATGTGACGGGTCTTTCTTGGCTAGGGGAGGCGCGCTAGGGGTCGAGTGCGGCCAGGTGCCGGCGCTGTCTCACGCTATGGCGCATAGAGCTTTCAGCGACCGCAGATTGTGCCTTTTTAGCGCGGGTTAAGTCGGATTGGAGGGACAGTGGCTTGGCGCGAGCGCCACTTCCCCGGTAGTCCGACAATAGGGCGGCGTGTACGACTGGCGCGGGAATGGCGCGGACCTCTGTTAGGTAGGCATACAAAGCATCTACCAAGGCCTCTGGGGTGATGCCACTGGTACGCTCCGCCTTTTTCCAAAGCCAAGCTGCAAAGTCGGCAAACCCCGCAAACGCCGAATTACCCCCTAAAAGTAGCGGTAAGCTGGCAGGAAATCGCCCGGAATTGGCGATCAAATCCCAGTACCGCGCCAAGCGCGTGAAAGCCAATACTTCCTCAGGGGACAGCGCATCCGTTTGAACGACCGCGTAGGGGGGGGTGACCTGAAACACCATCGCGGCTCCCGCGGTCAGGGCGAGCGGAGTTCCGCGCAAGCGCTTGAGCAGGCCGAGCTGAATTTCATGGGGCTTCCAGGACCAGAGCGTGTCAAAGCCCATCGCAAAACTCTCCCAGGTCTCGCCGGGCAAACCGAAAATCAAATCCGCATGCAAATGCGCTTGGCTAAAGATGACCAGCCAGTCAATGTTGGCGCGCGTTTTGTCCGTATCTTGGCGCCTGGCGATGGCTTTTTGAACCTGCGGATTAAGGCTCTGAATACCGATTTCGAACTGAAGACTACCGGGGGGGAAACGTGCGACGCATGCTTTGAGGCTGTCGGGCAGGTGGTCCGGTATCAGCTCGAAGTGAACAAATAGGGGGTCCCGTGGATAACGGGCGATCAAGTCCAGGAAAAACTCCAAGATTCGGGTCGAAGCATCCACCTTCAAATTAAAAGTGCGATCTACAAACTTGAAAGTACGCGCCCCGCGTGCAAAAAGCGACTGCAAATGGGCTAGAAAGGGCTCTAGTTCAAAAGCCCAAGCGGTTTTGTCCAGGGCGCTGAGGCAAAAAGCGCATTTGAAGGGGCAGCCCCGGGAGGCCTCGACATACAGCATCCGGTGCGCCAGGTCATCGGGGGTGTAATAGTCGTAGGGGAAATCCAATTCCGCCAAGGGCGCTTGCTCGCCAGGTATGACCTTCATCAAAGGCCGAGGGCCGTGGATGAGCGCGCGGCATAGGCGAGGAAAGCTGACGTCACCCCACCCGATAATGAGGTAATCGGCCTGGGCCACGATTGCTTGTTGTTCCCATTCGTGGCTAACCTCCGGGCCACCTAACACCAGCCGAATATCCGGTCGTTGTTGCCTGAGCAGACGCATCACCGCCAGGGTTTGCTCCACGTTCCAGATGTATATACCAAAGCCGATGATGTGCACGCCTTGTGCATCACACGGCACACACTCGGCCAATAAATTGGCCGCAATAGTGGCGGCCGGGCTGTGGATGGTGAACTCATGTAAGCTTGTGCAGGTTGCTAGGTCGCCCCCGCCATAGCGCCCCATATTGGCCAACAGATAGCGCAAGCCCAGCGAGGCATGCATGTATTTGGCGTTCAGGGTGACCAGGAGGATGCGGTTTGGCATGGGCTTATTATGGAAGCATGGCTGGCGCGCACGAGGAAAGCTTTTTTCGCTGGGATGGAGATACCCTGGTCGTCAACATCTTGGGCAAACCGGGCGCAGGCAAGGACGCGGTCGGCAAACCCAAGGGCACCCAGCTGAAGGTCAGCGTCACAGCGCAGCCACGGCATGGGCGGGCAACCGACCATATGGTGGCATTCCTAGCGCCACTTTTTGGCGTCCGGGAGCGCGATATCGAGGTCGTCTTCGGCCGGGAAAGCGTGCATAAACAATTACGCATCAGGAAACCGCGTCAATGGCCAGAGATTTTCGGGCCTTGGGACATGCCCTCGCAAGTGGGAAAGGTCAAAGGTGGACAATAGTGCCCTCACCCTAGCGCACCATGGACCGGCAAATCGCTGGCGGGATGCGCATAGAGCTGCAATTGCCTACTTGCCCAATTTCTTCATGCTTTCACCTCACTCTCCTCGCAGCTTTATGGGTACGGTTTTTCATCAGCTACACCGGGCATGTGTGCTGCTGGTGCTGATACTCAGCATAGGCCTGGTGAGCGCAAAGACGCCAGGACAGAGTGGTGCCGTCGTGCAGTATGCTGAATTGCGGGCCGAATTGGTGGCTTATGCGCCCCAAGGCATTGGCGCTGACAGAGCGCTAAGCCTGGGCTTACTCCTTAAACATCAACCCGGCTGGCACACTTACTGGGTCAATCCGGGTGATTCTGGATTGCCCACCGAGCTGCAATGGACTCTGCCCGCGGGCGCGCTAGCGGGGGCTATTGCATGGCCGGTACCGCAAAAAATAAAAATCGGTACGCTGGCCAATTTGGGCTATGAAGACCAAGTCTTACTTCCCGTCGCAGTGCAGCTACAAAAAGGTTTCCGACCGCAAAGGAGTACTTTCGATGTCCAGCTACATGCGTCCTGGCTGGTCTGCCGTCAAGAATGCATCCCACAAGAAGGTGACTTCTCGCTGGCAATTCCGGTGCAGGGTTCAAGCGCTTTGCACGGTGCTTTGTTCGAAGCCGCACTTCAAAAGCGAACCACACGCTTTGGCGGCCAGATTCGTAGTGAATTTGTGGCTGACGGGCTTTTATTGCGGGCCAAAGGTATGCCGCTGGCATGGCAAGGAAAAGCGATTGCTGTCTTGCCTGAAACTTCCTCCGTCTTTGCAACGCCTGCGTTGCCCGATCCGCAAGACGAGGTCGTGGCTGCATTTGCTTCAGGCAAGGATTCTGTTGGCACTGCAAAGCAAGTCTGGGACGCTGACTCCTGGGCTGCAGTATTACCTCTTTCACCCCAACGGGTTAGCAGACCCGATAGCTTGGCATTGGTGTTGGCCTTTGGCGGTGACTCCGTGCGCGCAACCGTGGCCGTGCCCGGCACTTGGCCAGAAGAGGCGCAAAAGACCTCATCATCTGGTGAAACCTCAGACCTCAGCCTGACCAAGGCCCCCGATCAGATTTCAAGCCCTGCATCGCTTGCTTTTTGGGGTGCCGTGGTGGCTGCTTTTGCGGGCGGGTTGTTACTCAATCTCATGCCCTGTGTTTTCCCAGTATTGGCACTGAAGGCGCTGGGCTTGGCCGCCTTGCAAGTAAGCGCCGCGCAGCGCCGGGCGCAAGCGGCAGCCTATACCGTTGGCGTTCTTGTGTCGATGGCGGTGCTGGGCGCCTTGCTCTTGACCCTGCGCGCCGGTGGCCAGGCGCTGGGCTGGGGATTTCATTTGCAGTCCCCGGTGTTCATCGCTGCGCTGGCGGTGTTGTTTACCCTTATTTGCCTGAATTTGATGGATTTGCTGGATGTATCCAAACTGATCCCAGGCGATTTAGCAGGTTTGCAACTGCGCAATCCTGTGAGCGATGCCGCACTCTCCGGGGTGCTGGCGGTTTTGGTGGCCTCGCCCTGCACCGCGCCATTTATGGGCGCATCCTTGGGCTTGGCGATGACGCTACCCGGTTGGCAAGCCATGCTGGTATTTTCGGCGCTAGGCCTGGGGCTGGCGCTTCCCTATGCGCTGGTGTCAAACAGCGCTGCACTGGCACGCCAATTGCCGAAGCCTGGGCTATGGATGGAGCACTTACGCCGATTTATGGTCTTCCCGATGGCGGCTACGGTGTTGTGGTTGGTATGGGTATTGGCCCATATGACCGGCTTGGATGTGGCCGCGCTTTTCGCGGCGATGCTCATGTGTTTGTCCATGTGTCTTTGGGCTTTGCACTTGCCAGGGCGCGCGGCGCTGGGCTTTGGCTTGGTAGCGCTGCTTCTTTCTTTCTTGATCGGCAGCATGGCGTGGCGCATCGCCTCGCAAGTCAATGACCAGTCGGTACACGGAGAAAAAAGCACGGAGGTAACACGTTGGCGCGATTGGACAGCACAAGCGGAAAAAGAGGCGCTAGCGTCCGGCCGTCCGGTGTTCGTGGACTTCACAGCGGCTTGGTGTATCACCTGCCAGTACAACGAGCAACAGGTCTTGGCCAAACCGCAGGTGCTACAAGCGTTCTCAGATAAACAGGTAGTACTGATGCGTGCGGATTGGACGCGCCGCGACGCCGCCATCAGCCAAGCCTTGGAGCGCCTGGGCCGCAGCGGTGTGCCGGTTTATGTGCTGAAAGTTCCGGGGCGTGCTCCGATTTTGATGTCGGAGCTGCTGAGTACCAACGATGTGCTAGCCGCAATTTCAGACATTTAAATCTGAGGCGGAGAACATGGCGCCACTGCTAGCGAGTACCTGCTCGCGTATCAGGCCGAGAAGCTCTTGCTCAGAATAAGGTTTTCCAAGGTAATGGTTCACGCCGAGCGACATCGCATGTTCGCGATGCTTTTGTGCAATCCGCGAGGTAATCATCACTATGGGTAAATGGGCTATTTCAGGCCGTGCGCGGATACTGCGGGCCAACTCAAAACCGTCCATACGCGGCATCTCGATGTCCGAAAGCACCATCAAGGGGCGCTGCTGCTCCAACACCTGCAAGGCTTGCACGCCATCATTAGCCAGCGCGACGCGATAGCCCTCACGCACCAGCAAACGCTGGATCACACGCCGAACGGTTAATGCATCGTCCACCACCAAAATCAGAGGGGCTTGTGCCGCATCTTGGGCCGGCTCCGATGTGCCGGGCGGCGGCACCGTTGACTGCGCTTTGCGCACGCCGTCCCCATAGACCTTTGCCAGAGCGATGGGGTTGTAAATGAGGATCGTCTCTCCCGAGGGTAGAACCGTAATGCCCGCCAAACCCGGCAGATGGGATAGTTGCGGCCCCATGTTTTTGACGACGACTTCGCGGTTGCCCAGCACTTCGTCCACATGCATAGCCAAGCTTTGGCCGGCACTGCGCAACATGAGTACTGGGAGTGACTTAGCCTTGGCGTCTGTAGCGTCCTGCTTTACCCGCAATAAAGGCCCTGAACCATAGAACTGGATGTTTTGCCCCTGCTCCGTCCTTAACAAACCATCGGCATAAGCGGCTTCTAAAGTTTTCAGTGATGCGCGCACGACCGTGTCAACCAATCCGGCCGGAATACCAAAGCGCACTGCGCCGGTACGGAAAATTAGGACTTGCGTGACTGCGGTTGTCAGTGGCAACACCAATTTGAACTGGGTTCCGAGGCCCTGTTCTGAATGCGTCTCGATTCGACCACCTAGCGCATTCACCTCGGACAACACCACGTCCAACCCGATACCTCGACCGGCCAGCTCGGTAACTTGTGCGGCTGTTGAAAAACCTGGCGTAAACAAGAGCTTGGTCGTAGCTTCTTGGTCGGGCTCCTGGCCCGGTGCCAGCAGTCCCATTTTTCGCGCCTTAAGGCGTATGCCTTCCAATGACAGGCCTCGGCCATCATCGCTTACCTCAATTGCCACGTCGTTGCCTTCCTGTGTCACAACGACCTTGATTGCACCAGCGCTCGGCTTACCCACAGCACTCCGCTCGTGGGTCTCTTCGATTCCATGGACCACGGCATTGCGCAATAAATGCTCAAAAGATGGTGTCATTCGCTCAAGTACGCTGCGGTCGAGTTCAATTTTTCCACCTTGCAGATCCAAAGTGACTTGCCTGCCAAGTTCCTTCGCCGCCTGACGCACAACGCTGTAGAGTCGATCAGCGATCACCTCAAAATCTACTAGTCGCATGCGCAATAAATCACGCTGCAATTCGCGCAGTTGGCGCGATTGCTGCTCTAAATCCTGCTGTGACGCGGACAATGCCGTCTGCACATTTCGCCGTACTGTCGAGACGTCGCCCACCGCCTCGGCCATCATGCGTGCGATCTCCTGCAAGCGGGTAAACCGATCGAACTCCAGTGGATCGAATTGCTCCGGTGCGTCCGAGGCCGCAGTGTTGCGGGACTGAATGCGCATATCTGCCTGTAACTCGAGCTCTCGCAGTTGCAGGGAAAGTCGGTCTAAAGTCTGACTCAAGTCGACTAGCGCATGGCCCATCTGCGCCAAATGGTTTTCCGTGCGCGAACGGTATACCGCTACTTCTCCAGCCTCGTCCACCAGTCGCTCTACCACCGAGGTTCGAACCCGGATCAGACCGGTCAGCACAGCGGGAAGGGGACGTTGGCTGGGCGCATTGGTGGTGGCAATATCCTGCAGGCTTAGTTTCGAGGGGAGCAGGCCCTCTTTCAGTAAACCGAGCTGAGGATTACCCTGGCCAGTAGCATCGCCTCGTCCCAAGCTTTCAAAAATTCCTTGCAACTTGTCAAACCGAAGTAAAAAGGGCTCAATTTGCTCAGGCTGTAGGCCTTGCGTAGGCAAGTGCTCTATGCCCGACTCCATGCGATGTGCCAATTCACCAAGGCGGAAAGCACCCGTTAGGCGCCCACTTCCCTTGAGCGTATGTAACAAACGAAGGATATTGGCGCGATGAGACCCTTCACCCGGTTGCTCTACCCAGTGGCGCAATGCGGTACCTAATGCCGGGATCAGTTCGGCACCCTCCTCCTGAAACACGGGCAACAGGTCCGCATCGAGTTGATCCTGACTGTCTAGGGGATCGTCTGATCCATCCTGTTGCAGTACTGGCGAGACATGCGCGGCGAAGTCCGGCACCGCAACACGCACTGACTCCAACTCGGATGCAGGTGCAAAAGTAGCGGGTGGCTGCGATGCAAACACATCGAATGTATCCAACGCGTCGCCAGGGGCCTGTAAGCTTTCTACAAATAACTCACTCTCGACGGATAAAGTAACAACTGCACCATCCTGAATCGCAATCAAGCGACTGACAAGGGTGGAATCAGATGCAATCACACGATGCTTGGCGCAACTTTGCACCATCGTCAACAATACCGAGGCAGCCTCTTGGAGCAAAGTGACATGCAACGCAAACTCTTGCTTGCGTGCTTGCAAATAGTCAAGCGCCTGCTCCATAGCTTGCGCTAACTCCGCGATGGCTTGCACACCTACAGCTGCCGAGTTCCCACGGATGGAATGCGCAAGGTCTTGCGCGACACGTAAGGAGGTGGCGTCAACATCGGTTGACCAAGTCTTTGTATGTCCAAGCAAACGATGGGCCCATTCGCTGGTTTCCGAAATAAATACTGAGAAGAAGGCTTCGGGAAATTCCGACGCACTGGCCCGCGGTGTAAGCGGTGCATCCATGGGTGCTGGGGTAAGCAGGTCGTTAAAAAATTGGAAATATACTCCATCGAAGTTACTGTTTTCAGTATCCACTTGGTCAGCTTGCGGCACAGGCGAGGTAGCTACACGGGTCTGGGCACCGTCTGCATTCGTAGCAGTCTGATCTGATAACAGCAGGCTCAATATGGGCTTTTCATTACTGTCCGTTTCGGCTGCTATCCAATTAGCCAGGCTTTCCGTTTTCACGCCAAGTGGCAAGGGCGAACTTAAGGTCGGCGCATCACGAGACTCTGGCGGAACCAAGGCAAGCAAGCGACCTTCTAGCCGCATTGCGTCCGCACAGGCACGAAATTGGGCTTCTTTCCATTGTGTATGCTGCGCATTCTTGACTGCTTGGGACCAGCTCGCAAACGCTGCCAAAGCCTGCGAAACCAAATCAAGCAGCTCTGTGCTTGGCGGCTTGCTTTCGGCCATCCATTGGTTCATCAACTGCTCGAAAGCCCAAGCCGCCTCGCCAAACGCATCCAAGCCGACCATACGGGCACCGCCTTTGAGGGTGTGGAACGCCCTACGAATCAGCAACAAGTCATCAAAGGCTTCGGGATCACTGTCTAAAGATGGCAAGGCCCGCCTGGCATCGTCGACCACGCTCGCCGCTTCGTCCAAGAAGATATCTAGTATTTCTGCGCCATCGTCATCATTTTCATGCATCGATCCTGCCGCGTTGGGGATGGGCGATTGCGGCTGATTTGGTGTAGGCGTTTGCGGTATCGCAACTGCGCGCGGCAGTACTGGTTTTGCTGCGCCAAGTGGCGGCCTTGCCTTGCCCGCAATAGGTAATACTATTTTTTTTTCGGGAGCCCGCCTACCATTCAGATAGCTGAATTCGCCAGCCTCGGCATCGTACACGAACATCTCTTTGGCAATAGCGATTTGATAATTGAGCATGTCAATCAAAAAACCCATGGTGCTAATACTGCGGGCAATCTGCTCATAGACCGGCAAAGGGATCGGACGCCTACGTCGTTCTGTCGACAAATGGCTGTCTAATATTTCTCTGATTTTGAAAACCGCATTCGAGGCCTGCTGCAAGCCAAGTACCGAAAAAACGCCATACATCTGCGACAAGTGTCCAGATACTATTGTCAAATTACTGCTGTCCATAGGGTCGCGCAGGTACTTCTCCAAAGCTGCTTCCACGGCTGTCAAGGCGATGCGCAATTCACTGGTCACACTTCCCATACTCTGGCGTGCACTCAGACGGCGGTAGAGGGCTTCCATCCACGGCTCTACAGCGGGGGCAGGTTCGCCAGCGCTCACCTGGGCTAATCGAGATGCCAATACTCCCATTCGCTCGCCCGCAGCATCGACCGTCGGATCCATATCATCGTAGAGCGCCTCCAAATACAACAGCGTCGTCGCGACTTCCATGGCTAAGGGCGGATTGGGTTTCGCACCTGGTTTGATGGTAGCGTCCACTACCTGCCGCAAAGCATGTACCAGCACCACACTGCCAGGATGAAGCTTTTGCAATGTCTCCCCGACAGCGCCAAAGTGATCGAGTACCGGGCCGCTTCTGGAAAGATCGCCACCGGCAAGCACCGACCAGCTTTCGGACAGCGCGGTCAAACGCCGACGCAGGAAATCGACTTGTACCGGATCGAATCTTCCGTACTGCGGTAACTTGTAATGCCGATGTGGCTTATCGAGCGCGCCATAGGCATGGTGTATGGCCGTGAGAAACGCGGCATTGTGTGGTTCCTCGATTTTTGCAATAAGACAAAAAAACGTGGCTTGCTGGGCCACGGTTTCAGATACTGTGGTGTCGGGACCCAGGGCCGCGTTGAGCAGCTGAAGAATTTGTGATGCGGTACGCTTGGCATACACATCCAATTCAATCAAACGGTATTGACAAGCTTCAAAAAACCCAGCGGCAAGCAACCAAAATGATCGCCAATGTGCATCTCCAGGAATTGCAGCCAAACCGGCGCATGCCGCCTTCAACTCCGCGGCAGCAGAACTCTCTGCCGTATTCATCAACTTTAGTAACGCCTGGCCCAGCTGTGCTTTCAAGCGCGGGGTCTGCTCAATCGGTACCAGGCCAATGGGCGCTTCAATGCCTTGCCATGTCCAATCTTGGCCCCATAAATCAGCCGGGTGGATGCGCTGCCCTTGGAGGTCTTGTAAAAGTGCGCAGTACTGTGGAAACAGGCCTAAAGCAGCGCTCTGCCGACCACGCAGCAGAGCATCGAGGTAATCAAGAATTGCCAGCTGGGCTTTCTCTAGCGCAAGCACCGCTTCTTCGCTACAGCTATGAGAATTTTCAGAAAATGCCTTAACCACATCGCAACAGGCAATCAACAGTTTTGCGGCTACGTTAAGGCCTATCATCTCCAAGGCACTACGCGCTTGGTGAAACAGCCTTCTGGCATCTTGCAAGTTACCTGACTGAGGCGAGGCCACAGGTTGATCGCTGCGGTCTTTGGTGTCTAAAAAGAACTGCCGAACTGCATTGACCGCCAGCGGCAATGATTTGCGCAGGTCAGGCAGCACCCATGTCAGCGGAGCCAGATCGAAAGTCTGAGCGCCGCCCTGATTGATTTGCGCAGATTGCGTCATGTTTATTTACTACCCGGTTGACCCGTATGCCTTTAAGCGGCCGGGTTCAACTCACCTTGAAACGAGTGACCGATTTACGCAGTTCGTTGGCTACCGCCGAAAGCCGCTGAACCTCTGCCGAGGTCGCAAGATTGTCCTTTTCGGTTTGCTCGGTGACAGCAAAAATATTTTGGATGCTCTTTGCGACGCCATTGGCCATCGTCGCTTCGCGCAGGGCGGTGGCCGAAATTTGCTCCACCTGATCAGCCACACGGCGTGTAATACGATCAATCTCGGTCAATGCAGAGCCTGCCTTATCTGACAGGCTCGCCCCAGCGACTACACCCTGCGCAGAGCGCTCCATGGCGCCTATGGCATCCTGGGTATCGCTTTGAATCGCACGAACAATCGTCGCGATTTGTTGCGTCGCCTCAGCTGAGCGAACCGCCAGCCGCTGCACCTCCTCGGCCACCACCGCAAACCCACGGCCTGCCTCGCCGGCTGACGCCGCTTGAATCGCCGCATTAAGCGCTAATACATTCGTTTGCTCGGTAATATCGGAAATAATCTCAGTGATCTCGCCAATTTCCTGTGAAGACTCACCTAGCCGCTTAATGCGTTTAGAGGTCTCTTGGATTTGATCTCGCAAGGTATTCATACCTCCAATCGTGTTCTGCACCGCTAGCAACCCCGAATTGGAGGCCTCGAGTGACTGGCGTGCCACTTCAGCGGACTGCTGCGCGCGCGACGACACTTCATTAATGCGCCCAGCCATTTCAAGTACCGACAAACCAGTTTGGCGTATTTCACGCAGCTGTTGGTTCGACGTGGCCAATTGGGCACTGGCTGTAGCACCTACCTGCGCTGTAGTTTTGGCCACTCGGTCGGCGGTCAACTGCACATTGGTTACCAACACACGAAGCTCTTCCACGGTGTAATTAATAGAGTCCGCGATAGCGCCGGTAATGTCTTCGGTGACAGTTGCCTGACGCGTTAAATCACCTTCGGCAACGGCTTGCAATTCATTCATTAATCGCAAAATCGCCACCTGGATTGCATCATTGACCTGTTGGGTTACTTTGGTGAGTTCTTGGGCTTCTGTTGCGCGGCGGATTGCCATGTCACGACGTTGCCGAGCGCCTAATAATTGAATCGCAATCAACGCAGCAATCGATAGCATCGATAACGCAGCGGCAATTGCCAACGCGGAGCGCGGGTCAGCATAGGCGTCTTGGTTTTCTAGAAACCCCGCTCCAACTACCCCCAGACGAATACGTAAGTTGTCACTGTCTTTGACGATGAGCGCCTGCGCCTCGCGGGCTTGTGCCAGCCGCGGTAAATTGTCAGAAATCTGCTGTGCGCTTTGCTTGATTTCCTGGAATTGCTTGGCCAAGGCCTCAAGCTGCTCACGTATAGCTGGGTCCTTAGTCGCAGTAAGCCTAAGCTCGTTATCACCATTAATCAATGCCGTCGTGATGGTGTCAAAAGTTGCGATGTCCTGGCGGAGTAAAAATACCGCCTGGGGACTGACGCCCTGCGTCGTAAAAAATTCATTTGCAGACTTGCCGATACGCTGGCTTAACGCGGCCATTTCGGCAAGCGCTGAAATTTCAGATGATGGCGCGTTTTTTCGGGATTTACTAGCAATGATTTCGCGAATCAAGTCGAGCAGATCGTCAGAACTATTATTCAATGTTTTTAATGATGCACTGACGCCGATGAGCAATGTTTTTTGGCCTAAGATGACATCCACTGCCCGCAAAGAGCGGTCTGCCAATGGCGCAACTTCAGCCAATCGGGCACTATTCGCTTCTTGGCTAGAAACAGCAAAAGGATCAAGAATAGACCCAGCCTCCAAACTTTGCAGTCCGCTTTTGAGTTGACCCGCACTATCACGCAGTTCGTCGAACCCACTGGTACTTCCTATGAGCGCCTCATTTGCAGACTTGGCCATGCGTTGCGCTTGCATTAAGGATTCGCCAACCGTTTTAACCTTCAGCGCCATTTCCTCTGAATGCCTAAATGAATAGTAGGTCAGTGTGAAGGTAAATGACAGGAATAAAGCCAGCCCAAAATAAAGATTGCGAAGCAGCTTACCGATTGACACAAAGCCAACAATGGGAAATGCCAACTTTTCTTCATCTGGCGCATGTGCCGCTTTTTCAATAGGCTGCGTTGCCTGGCCTTTACGATCCACACCGCTTACAGTGAGTTCCGTCGTTGCTTCGGTCAACACCGAGTCTTGAAAGACCGATTCCTGAAATTGTGTTTTTGTAAACTGGGGAGTCCCCAACGGCGGCGCTGCCTGCGCGATTTGTGATTCTTTGTTTGACATATATGCTCCCCTCAAACGCTGATGCTAAGAAAATTCGTACTGCGGGATAAATTCCGAAGATCAAGTTCTTGCCATGAAACTCCCGTCTCATCTTGGTATAAATCGCCAAAGAAAACGGGCGCGCTCTGAGCAGGTTGGCTGGATGCACTGAAATGCTCCGTGTTACGCAAGCCGAATACTTTGCTGACCATCAAAACGCAGTTCAAACTCAATGCGTCGTTCAATCCAACGAGGCTGTACTCTGAAAGTGGATGTGCCCTAGGTAAGACAGATAGCACTTGATGACCTTCAAGCGCTAGATAGTCTGCTAAATCGACTACGCCATAGATACGCCCCCGGCTATTAATTGCACCCAAGAACCAAGTCTTTGCATAGGGAACTGGGATGATGGTCGCCGGTGGTAGTACTTCATTTGCCTGGGATAAGGGGAATAAATAATTCAAACCTTGGACGGCAACCGCTAGCCAACTTGCAGTCACTCCTTGCTCGCGTGCGACACGCAAGCGCTCTGCCACACGGGCTTGAAAATTCTTCAGGTCTTCGCGTGGCAGCGTCATTTAAGCTACCCCTAGGCGACGAATAGCCGCAATCAAAAGGTCGGCATCCACCGGTTTCGTTACGTAATCTTTGGCGCCCTGCCGCAGACCCCACACTTTATCTGTTTCGAGATTTTTACTGCTACAGATAATGATCGGTATCCCGGCGAACTCGGGGTCACGCCCTAAAGTGCGGGTGAACTGAAAGCCGCTCTGTCCAGGCATCACTACGTCCATAAGGATAAGGTCTGGCTTAAAGCCATGCAATCTCTCCATTGCCTGTTCCGCACTGGCCGCGTTTTTTACGGTATAGCCCGCGTCTTCTAAGATTTTGGTGATGATCATGGTTTCCGTTTTTGAATCTTCAACCAGTAATATTTTTTCAACTGTCATGGTGCACTTTCTTTGATTACAGGCCGGTAGGTTTGAACCACTTCCAATAGTTGTTCTTTGGTAAAAGGTTTAGTGAGGTAGTGCTCAGCACCCACTACATGTCCACGCGCCTTGTCAAAAATTCCATCGCGCGAGGAAAGCATGACCACCGGCACGGATGCGAACTTCGGATTACTCTTGATGATTGCGCAAGTCTGGTATCCATCAAGACGAGGCATGGAAATGTCGCAAAAAATCAGATCAGGGGCATACTCTTGAAGATGCGCCAGAGCATCAAAACCGTCTTCAGCCAAAATAACCTCATGTCCCCCTTGTTGAAGGAACATGGCCGCACTTTTACGGATGGTGTTACTGTCGTCAACCACCAAAACTTTCCCATGGAATTCCAGGGTGCTCACGGGCTTCTCGCTAGTATTTATTGAGTTCTTTGCCATGCAAACACTTGATGTTATATTTATATAAATAATTATAATGCAATTGCATTTAATACCTTTGGTGCTAAGTTATTATTTTTCAATTTGAATAAAGTAAGAGCGAAGGCCTAAGCAATCGCACTACGAATAGGCTGCAAGGTAGCAACCGTAGATTTGGCAGGCCTGATATTTCCATGCGACAGTCTCGGCAGATTGTTCGGTTCACCGGTCAGGGCCAGCGCATCCATGACGGTCGCATTGAGCAGTGCTATTTGTTCGTCTAGTTTGGTTTTTTGTATTTGCAGGCCTTCAGAATACCTCGCATCTATTGGGTAAGGGCTAGGCTCTTGCGGGTTTCGGGCCTGCCCCGCACTATGTGCCACTTGGGCTTGCATTGCTGCGATTGCTTGTATATGCCGATCTATGACAAGCAGCACCTGGCCAAACCACTGTGTCACCATGGCACGCGTAGTTTCCACAATGGAATCGAGCGCTATTTGGGCTACCCGTGTTTGTTCGTAGGCCTCTGTCAGGGTCAACGATTGCCACTGCACGGTTTTTTCCGATACGCGAAATTGGTATTGCCTCAATCTTGTGAGTTGTTGCCGAACGTCAGGTAGTTGCGGCAATAGCTCAACTGCTGACTCCTCCACACATAGTTTTTGAATTTCAGGTGCGAGTACGCAAGCGCCAGCGCGTAGTAAGGCCGCGGTACTGTCTAAGCTCTGCTGCGCTGCGGCGAACCACTCCAACAATTGCTTCTTGAGTTGCTCCGGGTGCTTCAACGTGTGCGTTACGGCAGGCGATCGCGTTGATCCAAAAACTGCATTCACATTGTCTAACGCTGCCCATACCTTGGAACGCAGCTTTAATTGCGCCTCACGGACTACATGCAAGGCCTCTGAGCTATTTTGCAGATGTTGCTTACTCGCAGCTGCCTCGCGGCACACTTTTTCAGTTAAAGCTTTTTGCGTTTTCCATTGCGCAACTGCTTTTTTAGTTCCGATTTGATGCGCAGCTTCACGGGCCGACAGCTGGGCCGCCACTTGGTGATGTAATTGCCCGATGTGAGCGTGCATGTCAGTGCGCCAGCGTATCCTTCGGGCCATTATTATATTTTTTTGAATCAAATCGACGACACGGCCGACTTCTAAGAGTGCATCTCCATACCCATTCAGACTGACTATGTTCGCCGGTGTGAGACCCAGACCCAAGGCCCATTCTTTGACGTCAGCGTCAATAGTATTCCTCACATCAGTTTGCGCATTTTTGCTGTGTGCGCTATCAGCCTGATATACCGCTAACCACAGTATTTTTCCCTTTTTCAGGCTTTCGCGTAATAGCGAATAAAAAATCTCAGTTTCCAGTTCCGGATTGAAATTAGCCGCATCGATAAGCCACAGGTAATGCTGCGCGCTTTGGCTAAGCTGCGCAATCGCTTTCAACTCGTCGCTGCGCAATCGTTTGCCCGGGCACTCATGTATCCGCAGCTCTTGGTAGAAGGCGGCGTGGTGCACGTTGATATGGCAATGTGATACGCCGGGATTGGACGAAGATTCTGTGTCTTCCAGCGACTGCGCAGGTGCAACTGACTGGGCTTGTACCATCGAAGCACTGTTAAGGTGACAAGAATATTGTGCAGCTAGGGCCCGCGCCGCATCCAATGCCTCGGCCATGGCTGTCGCGTCGCTGGGGTGCCAAATTGCTCCGCTATCTTTGCCTCCAAGCGCCGCATTGCTCGCTGTCGCTGGCGCAACGCTTTTTAGCTTATTTGTGTCTATCTGCACAGATATGGGCAGGCTCGCGTCAAATGTCCAGGTGCGCAGGCCGGACCACGCTAAGGCCTCAGCCGTTAGCGTTTGCGTACTAGGTGCTGTTTGTCGGCACACAGCCTCTAGAAAACGTAAACGAAGCGTCTGGTTGGAAGCCAAGAGGACTAAGGGCGCAGGCTCCCGTTGAGCCATGTAGTGCAGGCGCGCGATTCCTTCCAACAGGCTGTCGGTACGTAAGCTGCGGCTTTTGAGCCACTGCGAAAACAACTTTAATAGCAACGTGAACTCACGCTGCCATGCATTGTGCTTGTCCATTAGTTTCCGTATGTCCGAGGCATCTGTTACCGGTTATCGCTGCCTAAAACTATATCATATTAATATAAATAACTGTTAATTTTATGAATAATATAATTTGAGTTAACCGTTAGTGCAAGTTACCAAGCTGGCGTTGCAGTTTCGATCCCATGTACCGTTACGTTAGGCTGTGACAAGCGGCGCCCTTCGCTGCCGAGGCAAAATGGGACAAAATCTGCCATTTACGCCTACCCACGCCATGAACACCACCGCCTTGCCGTTCTCTGCCACCGCGCTACACGCCACCTTTGCGGCGATGGAAAACCCGCATTTTTTGCGCGCCAGTCTGCGCCACAGCACGCCTTACACCCCCTTATGGTTGATGCGCCAGGCTGGGCGCTACCTGCCTGAATACCGGGCCACCCGGGAGAAAGCGGGGAGTTTTATGGGTTTGGCCACCAACCCGGACTACGCCACCGAGGTCACGCTGCAACCGCTGGACCGCTATCCGCTGGACGCGGCGATTCTCTTTAGTGACATCCTGACCGTTCCAGATGCCATGGGCTTAGGCTTGACTTTTGCCCAGGGTGAGGGCCCCCGGTTTGCCCACCGCGTCGCGGATGAGGCCGCAGTGGACCGCCTTGTGGTGCCGGATATGGAAAAGCTGCGCTATGTGTTTGACGCGGTAAGCAGCATTCGCAAGGCCTTGACGCTCCCAAACGGAAAATCGCGCGTCCCGCTGATCGGTTTTTCCGGCAGCCCTTGGACGCTGGCCTGCTACATGATCGAAGGTGCAGGCTCGGATGATTACCGGCTGGTAAAAACCATGATGTACGCCAGGCCGGACCTGATGCACCGGATTTTGGCCATCAACGCCGATGCGGTAGCCGCCTACCTCAATGCCCAGATTGAGGCGGGAGCACAGGCGGTCATGGTTTTTGATAGCTGGGGTGGCGTGCTGGCCGATGGCGCATTTCAACAGTTCAGCCTGGCCTATACCGCTCGGGTGCTGAGCCAGTTGCAGCGCTTGGGGCCACAAGGACAAATCATTCCACGCATCGTGTTTACGAAGGGTGGTGGCCTGTGGATTGAGGAGATGGGCGGCCTCGACTGCGAAGTGCTGGGCTTGGATTGGACGATGAATTTAGCTACCGCGAGGCATCTGGTTGGCGGCGCAGCGGGCGGCCCGGGCAAGGCGCTGCAAGGCAATATCGACCCGTTAGTGCTATTTGCACCGCCAAATAGCATTGCCCAAGAAGTGCGGCGTGTGCTCGACAGTTTCGGCACGGCACACCAAGGGGCTGGACTAGCACCCAGCCTGATTTTCAACCTAGGCCACGGCATTAACCAATTTACGCCGCCGGAACACGTGGCCGCTCTGGTAGAGACGGTGCATACGCATTCGCGCGCGCTTCGCGCTTAAATTCAACCCTGCCTTAGGAATTAACCGGCGTTGCGCTTTCCGCGCGAGACATCCACTCCCAACTGCTTTAACTTGCGGTAAAGGTGGGTGCGCTCCAGCCCGGTTTTATCGGCAACCCTGGTCATAGATCCCATCTCTTTAGCCAGGTGGAACTGAAAGTAAGAGCGCTCAAAATCATCCTTGGCTTCCCGCAGGGGGCGGTCGAGGTCAAAGGCTTGGCTGGCTACGGGTGTCTGGCCGTCGTCCGCAGCGCCGGCCGCTGCATCGCCCGTTGGCGACACCTGCATAGCACGCAGCAGACGGGGATCGCGCTGCTGCGCCAAGCTCTTGGCCAAGCCCTGCTCCACTGCTTTGAGCAATTTCTGCAATGTCACCGGCTTTTCCAGAAACGCCATAGCGCCTATCTTGGTGGCCTCCACAGCAGTTTCAATCGTTGCATGTCCGCTCATCATGATCACCGGCATAGTCAACAAACCGGTGCTCGCCCATTCTTTGAGCAAAGTCACGCCATCGGTGTCGGGCATCCAGATGTCCAGCAAGACCAGATCTGGGCGCTCGCGTAAGCGTGCGGCCCGGGCCTGCGCGGCGTTTTCCGCCAGCTCCACCGCGTGCCCTTCATCGTTCAGAATCTCAGAAAGCAGATCCCTGATACCGTGTTCATCGTCGACGACCAAAATGTTTGCCATGTTTATGCTCGGTCCGAAATAGTATTTTCCAAATGTTTGACGTTTGCCACGCAAGCCAATGATAACGAGACTTGGGCGCCCAGCACCAAAGTACCGTTCATCCGGTTGCTAATCTCGATTCGGCCCCCATGGTCATCGGCGATTTTCTTCACCACGGCCAGGCCCAGCCCGGTGCCACTGCGCTTGGTGGTGACATAGGGTTCGAAGGCGCGTTTGAGAATGTGCTCGGGAAAACCGCCGCCCGGGTCCAGGACAATCAGGCGCACCCGCCCGGAGCTGGCCATGAATTGGGTACGCACCACCAGTTCCATCGCGTCCTGGCTAGCGTCAATGCTGCCAGACATGGTTTCTTGTGCATGCAGTGTGGTCGCATCCAATCCGTTTTGCAGCAAATTGTGCAAAACCTGCCGCAACTGCTGCGGATCGCCCAATACTGGAGGGATGTCTGCCTCCAGCTCCAGCCGGATAGGAATAGGCGAGGACTCATACAGATGCAAAACGCCGTCCACCAATTCGTTGAGGTCTACCGCTTCCAATTGCGCGGCTGGCAGTCGTGCGTAGTCTCGGAAATCATTCACCAGGCGCTTCATCGCATCGACCTGCTCGACAATCGTCTTGACTGACTTGGCCAGCACTTGCTGCTCGCTCGCGTCCAGCTTGCCGGTCAAGCGCCGTTCCAGCCGCTCGGCGGAGAGTTGAATTGGCGTTAAGGGGTTTTTAATCTCATGGGCCAGACGGCGCGCCACTTCACCCCAAGCGCGCGCACGTTGGGCCGAAACGATTTCAGAAATGTCGTCAAAAACCACTAATCGGCTGGCATCGGGCAGGATCGCGCCCCGGGCCACCAGCGTGACAGAACGGTCCGACGCAGACCCAAGCGATGCCACGCTTTCCCCTAATTCAAACGATTGCTGCCAATGGTCGTTACGCCCGTCGTCAGGGTTTTGCAAAAAATCGTCGAACTGCTGCGCAATGCCTTGCCCCAAAGCTTCCAGGCCGGGCAAATCAGACATCCGCGAACCCAATAGTTGTGCCGCATCGAGTTGCAAGATACGGGCGGCTCCTGGGTTCACCGACAACACCTTACCCGCCGCATTGAGCACGAGAACGCCAGATGTCAGGTTATCCAAAATCGTTTGCAAGCGCCCGCGGGCTGCATCGAGTTGGGCGATACTGGTCTGCACCGTCTGCCGGGCGTCGGCTAGTTGCTGCGTCATGGACGCAAAAGCGCGCGTCAATCCTCCCAACTCGTCTTTGCTTTGCAAGGCCAGCTTAGGCGTCAAATCGCCAGCAGCCACCTGGCTAACGCCCTCGGTGAGTACGAGCAATGGCCGGGCAATTTGGTTACCTAACACAATCGCCAGCAAAATTGCTCCGAATACCGCCAGAAACAAACTTAGCGTCAATGTGCCTATGTACATGCGTTGGAGCCCGGAGCGCCCTAGGGCGAGTTTCTGGTACTCGCGATTGGCGTTTTCAACGGCCATCGCATTGGCGACGAAATTGGCTGGCAATATTCTTTGCACCAACAAAAACCGCTGCTCGCTGGCCAAGCCCAAACTGGCATTGGGGATCGGGGCCATTGCTTTGATGCTGGGCTTGACGGCTTTGCCCATCCCGGCATCCTCCAAACCGTCGACCCAAGCGTAGGAGCGCTCGGCCTTGGCGGCGCGCAGTTGAGAACTTGTCGGCTTGTCTGGACTGAGCTGAATGCCGATAGAGCCAGCACTTGCGATCAATTTGCCGCTGGCGCTCCATACCGAGGCGTCGCTGGCGCCAATTTGCTCCATCAGCCGGGCCAGCGCGCTCTCTGGGACGATTTGCTGATTTTCTGATAGCTGTTCTGCCGCTACCCTCGCCTTGGATGCCAAGTCATTGCTCAAGGTATCCAAAGTCACACGGCCCAGATTCAAGCCCGCGTCCAAAGCGCTTTCCACCTTGACATCAAACCAAGTTTCGATGGAACGCGAAACAAACTGGTAAGACACCACATAAATCAGCAGTCCGGGCGCCACGCCCACCAAGGCAAAAATAGTGGCGATTTTCAATAACAGACGGCTGCCAAATCGCCCCTGGCGCACCCGCTGATATAGACGCCAAGCGGCCCAGGCGATGAAGATACCCAACACCCCCGCCACCACCAAATTGATGGTAAATAGTTGTGCGTAGTTCTCCTCATACATTTCGCGGTTATTGGTGGCCTTGGCCAATAGGTAAAGCAGGAGTAAGCCGATCATCACCATGACAATCGCAAGCAAGGCCGTCGCGCGCCGCAAAAGCGCGGAGGGCTGCCGTCCGGTCACGCCGATCTCCTGCACCAAGGGGGCACTATCGTTCGTCATCGGGTGCCCTCACCACGCAAGGCGGTACGCGCTACGCCCTGTATGTCCCACTCGGATTGCCCTATGGCGCCGATTTGGAAAGGGCGCGGCAATTGCGATAAGTCCAGCCGAAAACGAAATTGCAACTTTATTTTGGAAGTCAAATCCGTCTCCGCCAAATCGGCCACCTTCCACTGCGACACCTGCCGCACGGCCGCCAGTGCCTCAGCCAGGGTTTCGAAACTTTGGTTTAAGGACAGCCCTTGCGCATTTTCAGCGCCTCCACCCGCCGAGGGATTCACTCGCCAACGCCGGGTGAGGGGTTGGTAAGCCAGACGCAATTGGCGCTGTGCGCTGGCGATGCGTTTGTCGTACCAATACCAGCGGTCTTGGTACAGCTCGGCTTCCAGCAAAAAAAACATGGGAACGCCCTTGAGTAGAGCATCCTCGACAACGGCGGGTAGCTCGAAGTTCACATTGGCTGATACAAACACCTCATTGACCGAGCGCTCGGCGCGCAAGAGGGTCACGTCGGCCTGCGTTTGCGCATGGGCCATCGCGCTGGCTAGCGCAAGCCACGCTAGCAGCAAAAAGCGTGGCCAGCCTTTAAGCAAGGCGCTTTTCCAGTAGGGCATAGAAAAAGCCATCGTGGTCATGGCCTAGATTGTCGTTCAGACCTTGGGATGCGCCACCGGGCAATAAATGGCCTGGCGCGGGTAATGCCAGCGCATCGGATTGTGTCTGCAAAAATCCTCCCATCTGCTCTGTGCCCTCAGCCTTAAACAGGGAACAGGTGCAGTACACCATTCGGCCTCCGGGCCGTAACAGCGGCCACAAGGCGCGCAATATCTGCGCTTGTAAGCGGGCAAGCTGGGCGATATCTTCTTCGCGGCGCAGCCAACGCACATCGGGATGGCGGCGCACAATGCCCGAGGCGGTGCAGGGCGCATCGAGCAAGATGCCGTCAAACAGCACCCCATCCCACCAGCTTTGCGGGTTGGCCGCATCGCCCTGGCGCACCTGGGCCTGCAGTCCCAGGCGCTGCAAATTGGCATGGATTTTTTCTAAGCGATGAGCGTCTTTGTCGATCGCCAGTACCTGCGCATCGGCCAGCTCCAGCAAATGGGCCGTCTTGCCACCAGGTGCGGCGCAGGCGTCCAGAATCCTTGGCTGCGCGCCCAGGCCTTGCAAAAGCAATGGCGCGGCCAATTGCGCAGCCGCATCCTGCACTGCCACCAGGCCCTGCGCAAAGCCCGGCAGGCGCGCCACCGGCACGGCTTTGTAAAGCACGATGGCCGCGCCCTGCCCGGCCATGGCTTTGATGCCGGCCTCGTGCAGGCGCTGCATATAGTCCGCAGCCGTGACGCGGCGCAGGTTCACGCGCAAAGTCATGGGTGCTTGCGTATTGGAGGCCTGGAGCACGCTTTGCCAATGCTGGGGGTACTCGCGCTGCACTCTTTGCACCCACCAATGCGGATGGTTCCACAGCGCTTGTGGATCCGCGTCGGTATCCGCGATCAGCTGCGCCCGTTCGCGCAAGAACCGGCGCAAGCAGGCGTTGACAAAATTAGCATGCGCGCGGCTGGACGCCACGCGCTTGAGCGCCTCTACCGCCTGGTTGACCAGGGTGTACTCGTCATACAGCGCTTGTTGCGGATCCCAGATCAAAGCCAGCGTCAGGCACAACATAGCGTCCGCACCCGGCGGCGGCGGCCTTTGCACCAGGCAATCGCGCAAAGCGGCTGCGCGGCCCATCTGCCGCCAGGCGTGAAAAGCCAGCGCCTGCACGCCAGCGCGCAAGGGGGCGGGCACGCTGTCCATCGCAGCGGTACCGGACTGCCCCTGGCGTACCAAGTGCAGCAACTTAGCCGTGGCCTGGAGTTGCTGCCACAGCGGCGGGGCGGATGCAGTTTGCATAGCGCCGCTACAAGGGCGTAGCCGGGACAAAACCCAGGCGGCCCGCCACCCAGGCAGCCGGTGCTTGCTGCAAAGCGGCGTTGTAATCCTGCATGGCTTGGTTGGCCGTGGTCTTGGCAAACAAGGCATGGTTGTGCGCCTCGTCCCAGGCGCTACGCAATTCCTGCAAAGCCTGGGCCTCAATGATGTCTTGGTGCACGCCGCAAAATAATTCCCAGGCGCCAGACATCTCGGCCCACTGGGCGCTCACGGCCTGGGCCTCGTCCTCGCGCCCCGTCATCAACTTGGCGCCTTTCATGGTTTTGAGGCTGAGCGATAGCTGCAAGGCCGCCACGGTCAACACTTCGTGGGCCTTCGTAGCCGGGTCGGGTCGGTCCAAAGCTTCTTTCGCGACCAGCAACAAGGATTGCAAGCCACGGTCCAGCGCGTCTACCGCCAGCCAGCAGGCATTGCGCAGACGCTTCAGGCGCGCGTGAACCCCCACCAGCCAGCACAGCAGCAGTGCAGCCACGGGCCACAGGAGAAGCGACACATCCATGCGTTCAAGCCTTCAAAAAAATGCCCCAGGCCTTGTTCAACCAAGGCATGGGGCATATGCTAGCTGCGCTGGCAGATTTACTCGGCAGCGCTACCCTCGGCCGATTCGGCTTCGGTCTCGCCGGTAGCGTCAGCCAATTCAGCAGCGTCCGCTTCGGCAATCGCACGGCGCTCGGAGTCGTCCATTTGCTCACGTACCAGACGCGCTTCGTGGTAGGCCAAACCGGTGCCTGCTGGAATCAGGCGGCCGACGATGACGTTTTCCTTCAAGCCGCGCAACTCGTCGCGTTTGCCCATGATGGCCGCTTCGGTCAACACGCGTGTCGTTTCCTGGAAGGACGCGGCGCTGATAAAGCTGTCGGTGGACAAAGAAGCTTTGGTAATACCCAGCAACAAATTGCTAAAGGTGGCTGGCGTCTTACCTTCGGCGCGTAATGCGTCGTTGGTGTTGAGCATTTCGGAGCGCTCCACCTGCTCACCACCAATGTAGCTGGAATCACCCACCGACTCGACCACCACGCGGCGCAGCATCTGGCGCACGATCACTTCAATATGCTTGTCATTGATCTTCACGCCTTGCAAGCGGTACACATCCTGCACCTCATCCACGATGTATCGGGCTAGTTCCTCGGAACCCAGTAGACGCAGAATGTCTTGCGGGTCGGCCGGGCCGTCCACCACGGACTCGCCCTTGTTCACTACCTGGCCTTCGTGCACCAAAATGTTTTTCTCTTTGGGCACGAGCTCTTCCCAAACTTTGCCTTCGGGGTCGGTAATTTGCAAGCGCACTTTGCCTTTGGTTTCTTTACCGAAGGACACGGTGCCGGTGGCTTCTGCCAACACGCCTTTGTCTTTGGGCGAACGCGCTTCAAACAACTCGGCCACACGCGGCAGACCGCCGGTAATATCGCGGGTTTTTTGTCCTTCAATGGGGATACGCGCCAGCACTTCGCCAGGGCCCACGTCTTGTCCGTCGCGCACCTGCACCAGGGCGCCTACCGGGAAGCCGATGGTTACCGCATGGTCGGTGCCTGGTATCTTGACTTCCTTGCCCGATGCGTCGATTAGCTTGACCTGCGGGCGCACGATTTTTGCAGAACCGCGGCGCTTGGGGTCGATCACCACCAAGGTTGACAAACCGGTAACCTCGTCCACCTGGCGAGCTACCGTTAAGCCCTCTTCCACGTTCTCGAATTGCGCACGTCCGGCAAACTCGGTAATGATGGGGCGGGTCAGCGGATCCCAGTTGGCCAAAATCGCACCGGCTTTGATGGCCTGGTCGGCTTTGACGCTGAGCACCGCGCCATATGGCACTTTGTGGCGCTCGCGCTCGCGGCCATGCTCGTCCTGGATCACGATTTCGCCGGAGCGGGAAATCACCACCAACTCGCTCTTGCTATTGGTCACATAACGCATGGTGGCGTTAAAGCCGATATTGCCACTGGACTTGGCTTCCACGCTGGAGGCAATGGCAGCACGTGAAGCGGCACCACCGATGTGGAAAGTACGCATGGTCAGCTGCGTGCCGGGTTCGCCGATGGACTGGGCAGCGATCACACCCACAGCTTCGCCGTGGTTGATCAGGCCGCCACGGCCCAGGTCGCGGCCATAGCACTTGGCGCAAATACCAAAACGGGTTTCGCAGGTCAGCGCGGTACGCACTTTGACTTCGTCCACCCCAAAAGCTTCTAGCTCTTCGATGATGTCCTCATCCAGCATGGCACCTGCCTCGGCTACCACCGAGCGGTTTTCCGGGTGCAACACGTCTTCAGCCACGGTGCGGCCCAGCACGCGATCGCGCAGGGATTCGATAACCTCGCCGCCTTCGACAATAGCGCGCATCAAGTAGCCGTTGTGGGTACCGCAATCCTGCTCGGTAACCACCAAGTCTTGCGTCACGTCCACCAGGCGGCGAGTCAGGTAACCGGAGTTGGCGGTTTTAAGCGCCGTATCGGCCAAGCCTTTACGCGCACCGTGGGTGGAGATGAAGTACTCCAACACGTTCAGACCTTCGCGGAAGTTGGCGGTAATGGGTGTCTCGATGATGGAGCCATCAGGCTTGGCCATCAAACCGCGCATACCGGCCACCTGGCGGATCTGGGCAGCAGAGCCACGCGCACCGGAGTCGGCCATCATGTAGATGGAGTTGAAAGACTCTTGTTGTACCTGGTTTCCATGGCGGTCGGTGACCATCTCTTTAGAGAGCTTGGCCATCATCACCTTGGACACTTCGTCACCCGACTTACCCCAGATGTCCACCACTTTGTTGTAACGCTCGCCGGAGGTCACCAAACCGGAAACATATTGCTTCTCGATTTCTTTGACCTCGGTTTGCGCACGGCGGATGATTTCGTGCTTTTCCTGCGGCACCAACATATCGTCGATACAGATAGAAATACCGGCACGCGTCGCCAAGCGGAAACCGGCTTGCAAGAGCTTGTCGGCAAACACCACGGTCTCTTTCAAACCGCACTTGCGGAAGGACACGTTGATGAGCTTGGAAATTTCCTTTTTCTTGAGCGCTTTGTTCAGGTTTGAGAAAGGCAAGCCTTTGGGCAAAATTTCAGACAAAAGCGCACGTCCGGCCGTGGTTTCCCAGACCTTAGTGGTAGCGACAAATTCGCCGCTGTCTTTGTCCTTAAGGTACTCGGTCAAGCGCACGTTCACACGGGCGTTCAGGTCCACTTCACCCGCGTCAAAAGCGCGCTGCACTTCGCCGGTGTCGGCAAAAATCAGGCCTTCGCCTTTGGCATTGATACGGTCACGGGTGGTGTAGTACAAGCCCAGCACCACGTCTTGCGAGGGCACGATGGAAGGCTCGCCGTTGGCGGGGAAAAGCACGTTGTTGGATGCCAGCATCAAGGTGCGGGCTTCCATCTGGGCTTCGACCGACAAAGGCACGTGGACGGCCATTTGGTCGCCGTCAAAGTCGGCGTTAAAGGCCGAGCAGACCAGCGGGTGCAATTGAATCGCCTTGCCTTCGATAAGGATAGGTTCAAAAGCCTGGATGCCCAGGCGGTGCAGCGTCGGCGCACGGTTGAGCATCACGGGATGCTCTTTGATGACCTCTTCCAAAATGTCCCAGACCACGGGCGTGCCGGATTCGACTTCCTTTTTGGCGGCCTTGATGGTGGTGGCAATGCCCATGGCTTCCAGGCGCGCGAAGATGAAGGGCTTGAAGAGTTCCAGCGCCATCAGCTTGGGCAGACCGCACTGGTGCAGCTTGAGGGTCGGGCCCACGGTAATCACCGAGCGGCCTGAATAGTCCACGCGCTTGCCCAGCAAGTTCTGGCGGAAACGGCCTGATTTGCCTTTGATCATGTCGGCCAAAGACTTGAGGGCGCGCTTGTTGGCACCCGTCATGGCCTTGCCACGACGACCGTTGTCCAGCAAAGAATCCACAGACTCTTGCAACATGCGCTTTTCATTGCGGGCAATGATTTCCGGAGCTTTGAGCTCGAGCAAACGGCGCAGGCGGCTGTTACGGTTGATCACACGGCGGTACAAGTCGTTCAAATCGGAGGTCGCAAAACGGCCACCGTCCAGTGGCACCAGCGGACGCAGATCTGGCGGCAACACGGGTAGCACTTCCAACACCATCCACTCGGGCTTGATGCCCGACTTTTTGAAGGCTTCCAGCACTTTGAGGCGCTTGGCGTTCTTCTTGATCTTGAGTTCCGAGCCGGTCAGGTCATTGCGCAGCTTTTCTATCGAGCCTTCGATGTCGATGCTTTGCAGCAGGTCCTTGATGCCTTCGGCGCCCATCTTGGCCTGAAACTCGTCACCGTATTCCTTGAATTTGGCGTCGAAATCGTCTTCCGACATGATGCTGAATTTCTTCAGCGGGGTCATACCGGGGTCGGTCACCACATATGCTTCAAAGTAGAGCACGCGCTCGATATCACGCAGCGTCATGTCTAGCACCAAGCCCAAACGGCTAGGCAAGGACTTGAGGAACCAGATGTGGGCGCAGGGCGCGGCCAGGTCGATATGGCCCATGCGCTCGCGGCGCACTTTGGTCTGCGTGACTTCAACGCCGCACTTCTCGCAAATCACGCCACGG
>CANFJQ010000020.1 GCA_947447615.1 Comamonadaceae bacterium | reverse complement strand
TTCTTCGGCGGCTTTCTTCTCGGCCTCGTCTTGCAAGCTGCCTAGGTCCACCGCGCCCTTGGCTACGCTTTGCAGCGGCGTGCCCTCGTATTCGTTCAAATAGTTCAAAGCCCATTCGTCCACGCGGTCCGTCATGAGCAGCACTTCAATGCCTTTTTTCTTGAACACTTCCAGCTGCGGGCTGTTTTTCGCAGCGGCCAGGGTGTCGGCGGTGATGTAGTACATCGCCTCCTGGCCTTCCTTCATGCGCGCTTTGTAATCAGCAAAGGACACGCTGAGCGCATCGCTTTGCGTGGAGGCAAAGCGCAGTAGCTTGGCGATACGGTCTTTGTTAGAAAAGTCTTCGCCTAGACCTTCTTTGAGAACCGCGCCAAACTCGTTATAGAAGCGGGTGTATTTACCGGCCAGGGCTTTGTCTTCGTCGTTCACCACATCGGTGACACCTTCGGCACTGGCCTCGGGTAGCTTGTCGTTTTTCGCCAGGTCTTCCAGCATGCCTAGCACGCGCTTGGTGCAACCCTCGCGGATGGCCTTGACATCGCGGCTTTCTTGTAACAGCTCGCGGCTGACGTTAAGCGGCAAGTCCGCCGAGTCCACCACGCCTTTGACAAAACGCAGGTAGGTGGGCATCAGCGCTTCGGCCTCGTCCATGATGAACACTCGCTTGACATACAGCTTGATACCGGCGGTTTTTTCGCGGTTGTACAAATCCATTGGCGCTTTGCCAGGGATGTAGAGCAGCTGGGTGTATTCGGTGCTGCCTTCGACGCGGTTGTGCGTGTGCGCTAGCGGAGCTTCAAAGTCGTGGCTGATTTGCTTGTAGAAATCGTCGTACTGCTCCTGGCTGATGTCTTTCTTGGCGCGCGCCCAAATGGCGTTGGCTTTGTTGACGGTTTCCCATTCGCCGGTTTTGACCATACCGCCGGGCTGGCGTCCGGCTTTTTCATCGCTCGGGTCAATCAGATCGCCGTCTTTCCATTCCTCTTTTTCCATGAGGATGGGCAGGCTGATGTGGTCCGAATATTTGTTGATAATGCCCTTGACCTTCCAGGTTTGCACGTAGTCCATCGCGTCCTCGCGCAGGTGCAGGATGACGCTGGTGCCGCGTGCAGCGCGGCTAATGGTCTCCACCTCAAATGCGCCGCCACCGCTGGCGCCGCCGTCGCTGATCCAGCGCACGCCCTCGGACTCGGACGCGCCGGCACGGCGCGTTTCGACGGTGATTTTGTCGGCGACGATAAAGCCGGAATAAAAGCCCACGCCGAACTGGCCTATCAATTGCGAGTCCACCTTTTGGTCGCCACTCAACTTGCTGACAAAGTCTTTTGTGCCGCTCTTGGCAATCGTGCCCAGGTTGTCGATGGCTTCTTGCTGCGACATACCGATGCCGTTGTCGGTGATGGTTAGCGTCTTGGCGTCTTTGTTCAGCGTGACTTTGACTTGCAACTCGGCGTCACCGGCCATGAGGCTGCTATTGTTAATCGCCTCAAAGCGCAGCTTGTCACAGGCGTCGGACGCGTTGGAGATCAGCTCGCGCAGAAAAATTTCTTTATTTGAATACAGGGAATGCGTCACCAGGTGCAGAAGTTGCGCCACTTCGGCCTGGAAAGACAGGGTTTGCTTGCTCATAGGGTGAAATTGCCTCAAAAATTGCGGGTTGCGCGCGCGATGCGCCCATGCCCGAATACCGGGCAACCTGCAATTATGGGCGAGGGGGTCAATTTCAAGATCGCTGCGTGTCAGGGCAGCCCAGGTCGGGGCACTTAAAACCGCTCATGCGGCGCCAGGTAGCGCCATTGGCCGACCGGCAGATTACCCAGCATGACTTTGCCAATGCGCACCCGTTTTAGGCCCACCACCTTCAGGCCCACCTGCTCGCACATACGCCGAATTTGGCGTTTTTTGCCTTCGTGCAGCACAAAGCGCAGTTGCTCGGGGTTTTGCCACTCCACTTTGGCGTGCTTGAGCGCCTGCCCGTCGAGGCTCAGCCCGTGGCGCAGCAATTGCAGCTTGGCGGTGGGGAATACCGATTGCACATCGTTGCTGACCGGGTCATCGTCGTCGATACGGCTCAGTTGCGTGGGCTTGGGTACCGGGGCATAGGTGGCTGATGCTGCGGTAGCCGCAGCTGTGTTTTCTACGCCGGTATAGACCACGCGCACCAGGTATTCTTTCTCGACCACATGGTCCTCGCCGATCAATTGGCGGGCGACGCGGCCGTCTTGCGTCAAGACCAAGAGGCCGGTGGAATCAATGTCTAGGCGCCCGGCGGGCACCAGGCTGCGCAATTGGCTGGGGTGAAAGAAAAAGCGCGCGTTGTCCTCGGCCCAGCGGTTTTGCGGAGCCACCAGGGTGATGGCAGGGCTGTGCCCGTCCTCGGCCTGGCCGCTGACAATGCCCAGCGGCTTGTTGATCAAGACGGTGACTTGTTTGGCCTGCTGCCCTTTGGCCTCTTTGTCGATTTCGATACGCACATCGGTTGCCACTTGCATGCCCATTTCGGCGATTTGGCCATTGACCTTGACCCAGCCTTTTTCAATCCAGGCGTCGGCTTCGCGGCGTGAGGCCATGCCCAGCTCGGCCATGCGCTTGTTCAGGCGCATGCTGCCATCCGGCCCTATGGCGGCGGTATTGCTCTGGCCTGCAGGTATCGGCGCGCGCGCCGGTGGCGGCGCAGCCCGGCGCATGCCGCCCGCAGGCTTAGGGGTTTTCGGGGGGAGGGACATGCACGCTTTCCAAAAAGGGACTTAAGCGGGCATTCTATGAAGCTCGATTGCCTAAACGGTTTCCCATCCTTCATGTTCGCTGGCGCGGTAAATCGCGTCTATCACTTGCTGGTTGTGCAGCGAACTCTCTAGCGTGACGTGTTCCTCCATCGCCCCGCCAGCGGCGCGGGCGAAGGCTTCTACCTGGCATTTGTACTGGCGGCTGTCCTGGAAGCGAAATATTTGGCTGTGCGCGTGGTTTTGGTTAGTGAGTTCGATTTCTTCGGGGCCCCAGCGGTCGGCATTGAAGGGAGATTTCACTTCGATAAACCCCTCGGTGCCATGAAACACCATCAGCTGGCGTGCTGCTAACTGCGTAGCAATGTAAAAGCTCAGCTCAAAGCTGCCGAAATCAGCGCGTACCGAGGAATAAATATCGGTGCCAAATTGCGGGTCGCGCTCGGTGCTGGCTTGAACGCGCAGGGCTTCTTTGCTGGTGACAAAGCGGGTGGTGATGGTGGGATAAACGCCAATATCGGGCAAGCCGCCGCCACCGAGGTCGGGCTTGTTGCGCATATTGTCCGGGTCGCGGTTGAAGTAGCTAAAGCAGCCCTGCACATGCTTGAGGGTGCCGATAGCGCCGCTATTGAGCAGCTCGCGCACTTTGCGCCAGACCGGCGCGTAAGTGACCATAAACGCTTCGGAGATCAACACCCCGTTGCGCTCACGCGCCTCGATCAATTCGCCAATCGCGCCGGCGTGCAAGGCTATCGGTTTTTCGCACAACACATGTTTGCCCGCATCGGCCGCCTTGATGCTCCACTCCACATGCTGCGAAGTGGGCAAGGGGATATAGACCGCATCAATTTCATCCGAGTCCAACATCGCCTGGTAGGAGCCAAAGACATGGGGAATCGCAAAGCGGTCCGCAAAAGCCTGCGCGCGTCCCAAGTCGCGGCTAGCTACCGCACGGACCACGCAGTTTTCCGCATCCTGTAGGGCCGGAACCACCAGTTCGCGGCCGATTTTTGCAGTCGATAGGATTCCGAAACGTAGCATGCATGCCTCCTTGGCGCGGGCGGTAAGTGAGGCCGCCAGTGTATGGCTTTGATGGGGCGGCAAGGCCAGGCTTTTGGGCCTGCGACCTTCTATTGGCGCATGGGCGATGGGGTGCGCAGCGCGCCCAGGTCCAGCACCCGCAGACCGCCATATTCCACGGCAATGGAGCCCTGCGCTTGCAAGGTGTTGAGTGCCTCATTCACACGCTGGCGCGACAGGCCCACCAGGTAAGCCAGTTCCTGCTGGGTGATGCGCAGCACTTCGCCCACCCCTGGGTACAGCACTGGGTTGAACAGCGCCGCTAGGCTGCGCGCCACGCGGACATCGGGGTTGTTCATGCGGTCGATTTCTCGTGCCGCGATAAATTGGGCCAAGCGCTCATTGAGCTGGTTCATCACAAAGCGGTTAAAGGCGATGGAGTGGTCCAGCAGCCAGTGAAAGGTATCCACATGCAGGCCCGCGACCCGGCTTTTGCGCAAGGCCTGGATGTTGTAGCGGTAGGCCTCGCGCTTTAAGGCCGTGCCTTCGCCAAACCAGCCACCGGGCGGGATGCCGGTGTAGGTGATGGTTTGGCCCTGGGCGTTGTCGGTGCTCATTTTGAGCAGACCGTCGATCACGCCAAACCAGTAGGTCACCGGTCTGCCGGTGCGGCACAGTGTCTCGCCGGGGTCGGCTTCGGCGATCTTCAGGTCGGTGGCGGCGCGTTCACGCTCGTCCTGGGTGAGCAGCCGCATCCAAGGGATAGCCAGTAATTCACCCTCGGTGAGAGGCCTGCGGCGTTCGTGCAGGGCAGTTTCAAGGGGCATGGCGGGTCTCCTTATTTTGGCCGTCACGCCGCCCGCAAGGGCGTCTGGTGCAGCGGTTTTCGTCAGCAATCTGCAAGAGAAGGGAAAACACCTAGTCGAATTTCTCTCAATTGTCGTTCAAACGACAACAAAACGTCAAATGCCCTTCTAGTATGCGTTGTGAATGACGCCCTGCCCTCTGACAGGGGCGGTGGCGCGTACCAGAAGGACTTTTTTGATGCAAACAACGTTTGTGCAATTGCTCATGCAGCACGCCAAAGCGCGCCCCCACGCGCCGGCGATGCGTGAAAAGGAATACGGAATTTGGCAGACCCTGAGCTGGTCGCAACTGGCCGCTATGGTCGAGCAACTCGCCGCCGGCCTGCACCAAGCCGGTTTGCGCCGGGGTGAGCATATGGTGGTGGTGGGCGCCAACCGCCCACGCCTGTATGCCACCATGTTGGCGGTGCAATCGCTGGGCGCGATTCCGGTCGCCCTGTACCAGGACGCGGTGGCTGCGGAATGCGTATTCCCTATCAACAACGCCGAAGTGCGCTTTGCCTTTGCCGAAAACCAGGAGCAGGTGGACAAGCTGCTGGAGGTACGTGAGACTGCGCCGCAACTGACACATATTTATTTCGACGATCCGCGCGGCTTGCGCAATTACGATCAAGCCGGCCTGCTGTCGATGGACGCTTTGCAGGAAGCGGGCAAAGCTTATGCTGCAGCGCATCCCGGCTTTTTTGCCGATGCTGTCGCCCAAGTCAAGCCAGACGATACGGCAGCGATGTTTTTCACTTCGGGCACCACCGGCAACCCCAAAGGCGTGGTGCATAGCCACGATACATTGCTCAACCGCGCGCGCGCCGGAGCCACTTTTGACCGCCTGACGGAGCACGAGGAAGTGCTGGCCTATATGCCGGTGGCCTGGATTGGCCAAAACATTTTTAGCTACGCGCAGTGGCTGTCTTGTGGCTATGTGGTGAACTGCCCGGAGTCAGCAGCCACTTCCACCATCGACTTGAAAGAGATCGGCCCGACCTATTACTTTGCCCCGCCGCGCGTGTTTGAAGGTTTGCTCACCAGCGTGATGATCCGCATGGAGGACGCCTCTGCGATCAAGCGCAGCTTGTTCCATGCGTGTATGCGCCTGGCCAAGCGCGTGGGGCCGGTGCTGAGCAGCGGCGGCCAGGTGTCCTTGGTGGACCGCGCCTTGTATGCCTTGGGCAACTTGCTGGTGTATGGCCCGCTGCGCAACAACCTGGGTTTTAGCCGGGTGCGCGTGGCCTATACCGCTGGCGAGGCCATCGGGCCCGATTTGTTTAGCTTTTACCGCTCGATTGGTGTGAACCTCAAGCAACTGTATGGTTCGACAGAGACCGCCGTGTTTGTCTGCTTACAGCCCGACAACCAGGCGCATGCCGATACCGTGGGCGTGCCTTGCGAAGGCGTGGAAATCAAGGTCGATGGCAGCGGTGAAATTTTGGTCAAGTCGCCTGGCTTGTTGCGCGGCTATTACAAAAATCCAGAGGCCACCGCCGAAGTTTTAAGCGCTGACGGTTGGTACCACACCAATGACGCCGGCTTTATCGACGCGCAAGGGCACCTGAAAATTATCGACCGCGTCAAAGACGTGGGCCGGGTGCGCGGCGGTGCATTTGACGGGGCCATGTTTGCGCCCAAGTACGTAGAGAACAAACTCAAATTCTTCCAGCACATCAAAGAGGTGGTGGCGTACGGCGACGGGCGTGAAAAAGTCTGTGTGCTCATCAATATCGACTTTGACGCCGTAGGTAACTGGGCTGAGCGGCGTAATTTGCCCTATGCCGGTTACACCGATCTGGCGCAAAAGCCCCAGGTCTATCAACTGATTAAAGAGTGCGTGGAGCAAGTCAACGCAGACCTTAGCCGCGACACATTGCTGGCCGGTAGCCAGGTCAGCCGTTTTCTGGTGTTGCACAAAGAATTGGACGCCGACGACGGCGAACTGACCCGCACCAACAAAGTGCGCCGGGGCTTTATCGCCGAGAAATACCAGGTGTTGGTCGATGCGCTGTACCAAGGGCTTGGGGAGCAGTTTATTGAAACCCAGGTGAAGTTTGAAGACGGGCGCACGGGTAGCGTGAGCGCCACCTTGAAGATCGAGGACGCCAAGATCTTCGCCCCCGTGAAAGCCGCAGCATGAGCAAAAAAATCGGCGACGTTATTCTGAACGTCAGCAATATTTCTCTAGCCTTTGGTGGCGTGAAGGCGCTGACCGATATCTCCTTTGACGTGCGCGAGCACGAGATCCGCGCCATCATCGGCCCCAATGGTGCGGGTAAGAGCTCGATGCTCAACTGCATCAATGGCGTCTATACGCCGCAGCATGGGTCCATCACCTTCCGGGGTAAAACCTTTAACCACATGGACAGCCACGATGTGGCGACCATGGGTATTGCCCGCACTTTTCAAAACTTGGCTTTGTTCAAAGGTATGAGCGTGTTGGACAACCTGATGTCCGGGCGTAACCTGAAAATCAAAAGCAATATTTTCTTGCAGGCGCTGCGCATTGGCCCGGCCGAGCGCGAAGAGATCATGCACCGCGAGGCGGTGGAGCGGATTATTGATTTTCTGGAAATCCAGGCCTACCGCAAAACCCCCGTAGGCCAGCTGCCCTACGGCTTGCAAAAGCGGGTGGACCTAGGCCGCGCATTGGCGATGGAGCCGCAGGTTTTGCTGCTGGACGAACCCATGGCCGGTATGAACGTCGAAGAAAAGCAGGACATGTGCCGCTTTGTGTTGGATGTGAACGACGAATTTGGTACTACGGTAGTGCTCATTGAGCACGACATGAGTGTGGTAATGGACATTAGTGACCGCGTGGTGGTGCTGGACTACGGCAAAAAAATTGGCGACGGTACGCCCGACGAAGTCCGTAACAACCCGGATGTGATCAGTGCCTATTTGGGCACCAGCCACTAAGGGCGGGGCAGGATGATGCAAAACAAAATGCAAAAAACTGGCGTGTGGGCAATTGGAGAAGGTGTGTAAGCATGGGATTTTTTCTTGAAACTTTGCTTGGCGGCCTGATGGCTGGCATGCTGTATTCCCTGGTGGCGCTGGGCTTTGTGCTGATCTACAAAGCCTCGGGGGTGTTCAATTTCGCCCAGGGCGCCATGGTTTTGTTCGCGGCCCTGGCAATGGCGCGTTTTGCCGAATGGGTGCCTTTGTGGACCGGTATCACCGACAAGCGCTTGGTGACCACCTCGATCGCCTTTATGTTGGCCGGTGTGGTGATGTTTTTGGTGGCCTGGACGGTGGAGCGCTTTGTGCTGCGCCACCTGGTGAACCAGGAAGGCACAACGCTTTTGATGGCGACCCTGGGTATTGCCTATTTGCTCGACGGCGTGGGCCAGACGATATTTGGCAGCGATATTTACAAAATCGACATCGGTATGCCCAAAGAGCCCATCATGGCTTTTGAGTCCACCTTCCCCGGTGGTATTTTGATTAACAAAGAAGACCTGATTGCCGCCGTCATCGCGGCGGGCCTGGTGATTTTGCTTACCCTGTTTTTCCAAAAAACATCGACTGGCCGTGCCTTGCGCGCCGTGGCGGACGACCACCAAGCGGCGCAATCCATCGGTATTCCGCTGGACCGCATCTGGGTCGTGGTGTGGTGTGTGGCCGGGGTTGTAGCGCTGGTGGCTGGCATGATTTGGGGCAGCAAGCTGGGCGTGCAATTTACTTTGTCTACCGTGGCGATGCGCGCACTGCCGGTGGTGATTTTGGGCGGACTCACTTCGGTGCCCGGTGCCATTTTGGGCGGGCTGATTATTGGCGTAGGCGAAAAACTGTCCGAAGTTTTTCTAGGGCCTTTCGTGGGCGGCGGTATCGAGATCTGGTTTGCCTATGTGCTTGCCCTGATCGTCTTGCTGTTCCGTCCGCAAGGCTTGTTCGGCGAAAAAATCATTGACCGCGTCTGAAGGAACACACCATGTTTTACAGAGAAAACGGCCAATTTAAAACCAGCTATCGGGCGGACCAGCAGATATTTGGCATCACGCAGGACCGCGTCGGCGTATTACTGCTCATCGCCTTTGCATTTATCGGCGTGCCATTCCTGGCCGACGAATACATGTTCCGCGCTATTTTGGTGCCCTTCCTCATCCTGTCGCTGGCAGCTTTGGGGGTCAATATTTTGGTCGGTTACTGCGGCCAGATATCTTTAGGCTCTGGCGCCTTCATGGCGGTGGGTGCTTATGCGGCCTTTAACTTTTTCGTTCGCGTCGATGGCATGCCGGTAGTCCTGGCCATTCTTTTGGGAGGCGTGTTCTCCACCTTGGTGGGCATGTTTTTCGGTATACCCAGTTTGCGGGTTAAAGGCTTGTATTTGGCGGTAGCAACTTTGGCTGCCCAGTTTTTCTGTGATTGGGCGTTTTTGCGAATTAAGTGGTTTACCAATGACTCGGCTTCGGGTACGGCCTCGGTCGCTGATTTGCAGGTACTGGGTTTTGCGATTACCACGCCGCTGGCCAAGTATTTGTTCTGCCTGAGTTTCTTGGTGGTTTTTGGTTTGTTGGCCAAAAACCTGGTGCGCGGCGCGATTGGCCGGGAGTGGATGGCCATCCGCGATATGGACGTGGCTGCTGCCGTGATCGGTATTCGACCGATGTACGCCAAGCTCAGCGCCTTTGCTGTCAGCTCTTTTATTGTGGGCGTGGCCGGCGCTTTGTGGGCTTTTGTGTACCTGGGCTCTTGGGAGCCAGCAGCCTTTTCGGTGGACCGCTCGTTTCAATTGCTTTTCATGGTCATTTTGGGCGGCATGGGTTCGATCATGGGTAGCTTTTTTGGCGCGGCGTTTATTGTGGTCTTGCCGATTGCCATCAACCAGTTTTTGCCAGTTTTGGGCCATCTTTTTGGTTTTACCGTGGACACGGCGGCATTGACCCATACGGAATTTATAGTCTTTGGCGCGTTGATCGTTTGGTTCCTGATTGTGGAGCCGCACGGTTTGGCGCGCTTGTGGAGCGTGGGTAAGCAAAAAATGCGTATTTGGCCTTTCCCGCATTGAGCTTGGTTTTTTTGTTGGTAGTTTGTTTCAATATTCAAGGAGACATGTATGACGATTCGTAAGCTCACATTGGCTATTGCCTTGGTGGCTGGCGCTGTTTCGGCCTTGGCGCCCACAGCGTCTTTTGCACAGGCGAAAGAGCAATTTTTCCCGGTACTGCCTTACCGTTCTGGCGCCTACGCCCCCAACGGCGTGCCATGGGCCAACGGTTTTGTGGATTACCTCAAGCTAATCAATGCCCGCGACGGTGGTATCAACGGCGTAAAGATCACCTTTGAGGAATGCGATACCGCCTACGCCACCGACCGTGGTGTTGAGTGCTATGAGCGCCTCAAAGGCAAAGCCTCTGGCTCGATTTTCCAGCCGCTTTCTACCGGCATCACTTTTGCATTAACTGAAAAAGCACCCAGTGACAAAAACGCCTTGATTACCGGCGGCTATGGCCGTTCCGAGTCCAGCGATGGCGGCATTTTCAAATGGAACTTCCCGCTGATGGGCACCTACTGGTCCGGCGCTGACATCTTGATGCAGCACATCACGGCCAAAGAAGGCGGCAATATAAAGGGCAAGAAGATTACGCTGGTTTATCACGACAGTCCGTACGGCAAGGAGCCTATTCCTTTGCTGCAAGAGCGCGCCAAGATTCAGGGATTTGACCTGACTTTGTTGCCCGTCACTGCGCCTGGTATTGAACAAAAGGCCACCTGGCTGCAAATCCGCCAAAACCGCCCGGACTATGTATTGCTCTGGGGTTGGGGCGTCATGAACTCTGCGGCCTTGAAAGAGGCTGTCGCGACCGGTTATCCCCGCGAAAAAATGTATGGTGTGTGGTGGTCTGCTGGCGAACCGGATGTCAAGGACATCGGTGAAGCGGCTAAGGGTTACAGCGGATTGGTTGTAACTGGTGAAGGTGGCGGTGTCATTACCGACATTAAGAAGTTTGTACACGACAAAGGCCAGGGCACCGGTCCCATGGAAGAAGTTTCCACCGTGTTGTACAACCGTGGCATGGTGAGCGCAGCACTGGGGGTAGAGGCCGTGCGCCGCGCACAAGAGCGCTTCGGTAAGGGCAAGGTCATGGACGGCGAGCAAATCCGCTGGGGCCTGGAAAACCTGGCGGTCGATGAAAAGCGCTTGAAGGCACTCAAGCTGGACTCGGTAATGAAGCCCATCAGCACCACCTGCGTGGACCATGAAGGTTCACGCTCTGCGCGCGTGCATACCTGGGACGGCAAGAAATGGCAGTACGCATCGGATTGGATTGAGGCAGACACCTCCATCATCAAGCCGCTGGTGCGCCAGTATGCTGACAAATACGCCGCCGAGAAAAAGCTGACCCGCCGAGACGCTAAGGACTGCCAGTCCTAATCGGCTAAGGCTTTCACCAGCACCTAGGCCACTCATCCAGAGTGGCCTGGGGAAAGAGCGGCCGGTTGCGCTCTTTCCCCAGGTTTAACGGGAAATTCCACTATGTCTGAAGCCCCCTCTATTGTTCTTAACGTCAATGGCATTGAAGTCATTTACAACCATGTCATTTTGGTGCTCAAAGGTGTTTCCTTGCAGGTGCCGCAAGGTGCTATCGTCGCCATTTTGGGTGGAAACGGTGCGGGCAAGACTACGACCTTGCGCGCGGTTTCCAATTTGCTGCAAGGCGAGCGCGGCGCGGTGACTAAAGGCAGTATCGAGCTGCGCGGTGAGCGCATCGAGAACCTCACGCCAGCCGACTTGGTGCAGCGCGGCGTGGTGCAGGTGATGGAAGGGCGGCATTGTTTCGCCCACCTCACGATCGAAGAAAATCTGCTTACCGGCGGCTACACGCGTAAGAGCAAGGCAGAAATCGCTGCCAACCTGGAAAAAGTCTATGCCTATTTCCCGCGCCTGAAAACGCGACGTACCAGCCAGGCGGCTTACACCTCGGGTGGCGAACAGCAGATGTGCGCTATAGGGCGCGCGCTGATGGCCAGCCCGACCATGGTCTTGCTGGACGAGCCGTCCATGGGCTTGGCGCCGCAAATCGTGGAAGAGGTGTTTGAGATCGTCAAAGACCTGAACCACAAAGAGAAAGTCACTTTTTTGCTGGCCGAGCAAAACACAAACATGGCGCTGCGTTATGCAGACTATGGCTACATCATGGAATCGGGCCGGGTGGTGATGGACGGCCAGGCCAGCGAATTGGCGAACAACGAGGACGTGAAAGAGTTCTACCTTGGTGTGGGCGGTGGTGAGCGCAAGAGCTTTAAAGATGTGAAGAGCTACAAGCGTCGCAAGCGCTGGTTGGCTTAATTTTTCAGGAGTGTCTATGGCCGAGCATTACGACGCACTGGAAACACGTACCCAAGAGGCGCGCGAAGCGGCCTGGACACAGGCCTTGCCTACACAAATCGCCCATGCGCAAGCGCATGCGCCGGCGCTCGCTACCAGTCTGGCCGGGGTAGTTGCGCGGGAAGTTAACTCACTTGCTGCATTGGCCCAGTTGCCGGTGGTGCGCAAGCAAGAATTGTTGGAGTTGCAAAAAGCCTCGCGCGCCAATGGCGGTGATGTGTTCGGTGGCTTTAGCGCCTTGGGTTATGGTGCGCACATGCCCCGCGTGTTCGCCAGCCCGGGTTTGATTTACGAGCCTGAAGGCACGCAGCGCGATTATTGGCGCATGGCGCGCGCTATTTTTGCCGCTGGTTTTCGCTCGGGCGAGTTGATTCACAACAGCTTTAGCTACCACTTCACGCCGGCCGGTTCGATGATGGAAACCGGCGCGCATGCACTGGGATGCACCGTGTTTGCGGGGGGAACTGGCCAAACTGAGCAGCAGGTCGGGGCCATGGCCGAATTGCAGCCTGCGGGCTATATCGGCACGCCCAGTTTTTTGAAAATCATCATCGAGAAGGCCGCGGACATGGGCGTTGCCCTTCCCAGCGTGCGCAAGGCCTTGCTGTCGGGAGAAGCCTTTCCCCCTTCCTTGCGCGACTGGCTGGCTGAGCGCGGCGTGCAGGGCTACCAGTGTTATGCCACCGCTGATGTGGGTTTGATCGCCTACGAGACCGCTGCCCGCGAAGGCTTGGTGCTGGACGAAGGCGTAATCGTCGAGATCGTCCGCCCGGGCACGGGTGATCCGGTGGCTGTGGGTGAGGTGGGTGAGGTGGTCGTCACCAGCCTGAATCCCGCCTACCCTTTGATCCGCTTTGGCACCGGCGACTTGTCAGCGGTACTGCCTGGCGCATGTCCCAGCGGACGCACCAACACCCGCATTCGCGGTTGGATGGGCCGCGCCGACCAGACCACCAAAATCCGCGGCATGTTTGTGCATCCCAAGCAGGTGGCGGACATCGTGCGCCGCTTCCCCGAGGTGTTGCGCGCCCGCTTGGTGGTGAGCGGTGCCATGGCCCAGGATGAAATGACCCTCAAGGTGGAAAGTGCCAGCGCCAGCGAGGGGCTGTCGGCCCGGATTAGCGAAGCCATCCGCGATGTCACCAAGCTGCGCGGCACGGTGGAGCTCGCAAAGCCGGGTAGTTTGCCCAACGATGGCAAAGTCATCGAAGACGCACGCAGTTACCAATAAGGCGTGGACCGGAGCGCCTGGCGATTCGCGCGAATTAGGTGCCTGTGTCCAGACGGAATTGCCACCAAAATTAGGCTTATATCAATTGCGCGCAATGTAATAGGCGCTAGACTTGGCTTTTTACCAGTTGGAGACAATTATGAAAAAACTGTTTGCCGCCGCTATGGCGGTTTTGAGTTTTGCCGCGTTTGCGCAAAGTTATCCCTCTAAACCCATTACCATCGTTGTCCCCTTTGTGGCCGGTGGTCCCACAGACCGGGTAGCCCGCGATTTGGCTGAAGCCATGCGCAAACCCTTGGGCGATGTCAGCATCATTATTGAAAACGTATTAGGTGCGGGCAGCTCAATTGGTTCTAATAAAGTGGCCAAAGCCAATCCCGATGGCTACACGATTTTGCTCAACCATATTGCCATGGCCAGCATGCCGAATTTGCTGCGTAATATGCCGTTCAAAATCGACTCGGATTTTGAGTACCTCGGCATGATTAACGACGTGCCCATGACCGTCATTACCCGCCCCACCATGCCCGCTAAAAACTTCAAAGAGTTGCGCGATTGGTTGAACGCCAATAAGGGCAAAATTAATTTGGGTAATGCCGGCATCGGTTCGGCCTCGCATTTATGCGGCCTGATGTTCCAAAATGCGGTGCAGGTTGACATGACCTCCATCCCGTACAAGGGTACTGCGCCAGCGATGACGGATTTAATTGGCGGTCAAATCGATTTAATGTGTGACCAAACCACCAATACCTCGGCGCAAATCGAAGCCAAAAAGGTCAATGCCTATGGCGTAACCACCGCCAAGCGCCTCACGACACCGGCGCTCAAAGACATACCTACCTTGCAAGAAGACGGCTTAAAAGGCTTTGAAGTCACTATCTGGCATGGACTGTATGCGCCTAAAGGTACACCGCCCGATGTGGTGACGAAATTGAACACCGCACTCAAAGCGGCTTTGAAAGACCCTGACTTCATTAAAAAGCAAGAGGCTTTGGGTGCTGTGGTGATTACCGATAAGCGTGTGGAGCCTGCCGAACACAAGAAATTTGTGGCTGCGGAAATTGCCAAATGGGGCCCTGTGATTGCGGCTGCCAAGGAATATATCGACTAAGGTCGGTACGGCCTGCACATCGCGGGTCTGGTTTCTGCTTCCTTACTCTGAATGCGCCCCGAAATCGTCTGTGGCTAAACGCCCCAGACGATTTCTTTGTTTTCGGCGTGGCAACGCTCCAGCATCCGGATAAACGGCAGGCTGCGCTGGCGCAGGCTGATGCCTTGCCCACCTGTAGGAATAGGCCTGCCAGCTTCCCGCGCCGCATTGGCTTTTTCCAGTATGCGCGCTTCTTCTTCGGCGACGGCCTGTTGCAGCGCCGCGATCGCTGCGGGCATTTCTGGCGGCTGAACTATGCCTTGTTTCAGGGTTTGCGGGTCGGTCTTGCCAATAATCGTCAAGATCGCGCGCCCGCTGTCCTCCAGCATGATGAGGTCGCCAGCAGCTTTCGATTTGAATTTGTAAATCATGTGCTGCCAGCATAGCGCTTTTGGCTGAGGCGTGTAAGTGCGAGTAAGTCTGCGCGCTTGAAATAGTGGGCGCAATGGCCCCGGCGCATAGGAAACCTGGCAAGGTTTTCGCTCATGACGGCCCCCCCGTGGCAGGATTTTGGATTCAAGCAAAGGGCCGACGGCGCGCAAGGAGATGGCTTGATCTACATCAAGAAAAGAGTATGTGCAGAAGCGCTAACGTCTTTACCTTAAATTCAATAAAACCATTTTTGTTAGATGTAAATATTATTATCTTTACATTTAACACTACTCCATGAGGTGGATTTTGTATTCCATTTGCATGAAACCCGTATATAATCTTCCACCTATACTTTTATTTGCTGGAGTAACTAATGACTAACTTGATTGATATCCAAGGCCAAATCGAAAAACTGCAAAAACAAGCAGCTGATATTAAGTCCAAAGAATTCGCCGCTACCGTGCGTGATATTCAGGCGAAGATGCAGGCTTTCGGCATCACCATGAAAGACTTGCAGACGCGTAAAAGCGCCAAAGGTGCTGCCAAAGCAGGTCGCCCAGCCAAAGTAAAGTCGGCAAAAGCCCCCAAAGCGGCACGTAAAGCGGGCCAACCCGTGGCAGCCAAATTCCGTGGCCCCAATGGCGAAACCTGGTCCGGCCGTGGCCTCACGCCCAAGTGGCTCGCTTCCCTGGTGGCCCAAGGCCAAGCCAAAGAGTCGTTTGCGGTCGCTAGCACCGCCGCTGAGTAATCCGACCTGTCTGAAACTGCCAAGCGCACCGCGTGCGCCTTGGCCAGTGCGCACTAAGCCAATTTCTTGGCTTCATGCGCACGGATTGAATGAGCCTAATTTGGCGCGCTGTTCGCGTCGCGAACCCATTGGCGCCCCATTCTGCTTAAATGTGCCGAACAAGCGCGCGTCAGGGAGATAATCTCCATTATTTGACGCACTCGTACCTCCATGACTTCTTCTAGCACCCTTGCTAAGGCCGAAACCCTGTCGCGCGCCTTGCCGTATATCCGTAAGTACCACGGCAAAACCATGGTGATTAAATACGGCGGCAATGCCATGACCGACCCAGCCTTGCGGGCGGCGTTTGCGCAGGACGTAGTTTTGCTTAAGTTGGTGGGTATGAACCCCGTGGTGGTACACGGCGGCGGCCCCCAAATTGAGAATGCACTACAGCGTTTAGGCAAAACCGGCTCCTTTATTCAGGGCATGCGTGTGACGGATGCCGAAACCATGGGCGTGGTCGAGTGGGTGCTTGCCGGGCAGGTGCAGCAGGAAATCGTCGGGCTCATTAACCAGGCAGGTGGCAAGGCAGTAGGCTTGACGGGGCGCGATGGCGGGATGATCCGCGCTAAGAAACTCAAAATGCTGGATCACGCTGATCCGACGGTTGAGCACGATATTGGCCAGGTGGGAGATATTGTTAGCGTGGATCCATCCGTGGTCAGGGCTTTGCAGGATGACGCCTTTATTCCCGTAATTAGCCCTATTGGGTTTGGCGAAAACAATGAAAGCTACAACATCAACGCCGACGTGGTTGCAGCCAAACTGGCTACCGTGTTGCAAGCTGAAAAACTGTTGATGCTGACGAATATTAGTGGCGTGCTCAACAAAGCGGGCGAATTGCTTACGGACTTAAGCGCCCGCCAAATTGATGCCATGGTGGTCGACGGAAGTATTTCTGGCGGCATGATTCCCAAAATCAGCGGTGCTCTGGATGCCGCCAAAAGTGGCGTTAAGGCAGTGCACATCATTGATGGCCGTGTCGCCCATGTCCTGTTGCTGGAAATCCTAAGCGACCAGGCTTTTGGCACCATGATTCGCTCATCCTGACGCAAAAAATACCCAGAAATTTCGGGGGATAAGCCGCTGCGGGGGATATCTGGTGCAAAATAGCACGACCGTTCTATTTTGTATCCTTGACCTCCACCATGTCCTCTGCCGCTACGCTCAGCCCCCCTTCTGAGGTCTTGGAGCCCAAAAATTCCGGGCGTGCCTTGTTAAAAGGCCAGCAAACCAAGCAGGCGATAGTGCAGGCGGCGGTCACCCTCAGCACCCGGTTGGGCCTGGAAGGGCTCAGTATCGGATTGCTGGCCGAGGTGATGCACATGAGCAAATCCGGGGTGTTTGCGCACTTTGGTTCCCGCGAAGAGCTCCAAATTTCAGTGATAGACGAGTATTTCAATTGTTTTAAGCAGGAGATATTTTTCCCCGCTTTGCAGCAGTCGCGTGGTTTACCGCGTCTACGCGCTTTGTTTGAAAACTGGATGAAGCGGGTAGCAGTCGAAATCCAATCCGGCTGCATATTTATCAGCGGCGCTGTGGAGTTTGACGACCGGCCCGGCCCGGTGCGTGATGCATTAGCACATGCAGTACGTCAATGGCAGGATGCCTTATACAGGGCAGTGGTGCAAGCCAAAGAATGTGGCCATCTGGCCACGCAGGCGGATGCGGCACAAATTGCCTTTGAGATACACGGATTAATTTTGGCCTTGCACTATGAGGCCCGATTTCTACAAAAGCCTGGATCATTGGCACAAGCGAACCAGGGGTTTGAGAATATTTTGCAAAGAAACGGCCAAACCCAAGGCTTTGGGACGAGCCAGGGTTAAGCCTGCTCGCCCATCCCGATTCCCCTCTATTTATTGAAACTTAGGAGTTTTCTATATGCCCAGCTATACCCCGCCTTTGCGTGATATGCAATTTGTCATGCATGAGTTATTGCACGTGGTAGATGACCTCAAGGCCATGCCGGCGCACGCCGATATGGACGCGGAAACCATGAATGCCGTGCTGGAGGAGGGCGGGAAATTTGCCTCCGAAATACTATTTCCGCTCAATATCACCGGCGATGCCGAAGGCTGCCATTTGGACCAGGCGACACACCAGGTGACAACACCCAAGGGCTTTAAAGAGGCCTATGCCCAGTATGTGGCAGGCGGCTGGCCGGCGCTGTCCAGCGATCCGGCTTACGGTGGCCAGGGCCTACCCCTGATCGTGAACAATTTTTTTTATGAAATGCTCAACAGCGCCAACCAGGCCTGGACTATGTACCCCGGCCTGACGCATGGCGCCTACGCGTCCTTGGCCACGCATGGCACGGATGCCCAAAAAGCCACCTACCTAGGCAAAATGGTCAGCGGTGAATGGACCGGCACCATGTGCCTGACCGAACCCCATTGCGGTACCGATCTGGGGCTGATGCGCACCCGTGCCGAAGCGCAGCCCGATGGCACTTACCGCATCACGGGCAACAAGATATTCATCAGCGCCGGTGAGCACGATATGAGCGAAAACATCGTGCACTTGGTGCTGGCGCGCTTAAGCGATGCGCCTCCCGGTATCAAAGGCGTGAGCCTGTTCATTGTGCCCAAGTTCTTGGTCAACGAAGACGGCAGCCTGGGCGCGCGCAATGGTATCTACTGCGGCGGCCTGGAACACAAAATGGGTATCAAAGGCAGCGCCACTTGCCAAATGGTTTTGGATGGCGCCGTGGGTACCCTGGTGGGTGCGCCCAACAAAGGCATGAACGGCATGTTTGTGATGATGAACGCAGCCCGTCTGGGCGTGGGCAACCAGTCGCTGGCACTGACCGAAGTGGCTTACCAAAATGCGCTGGCCTATGCCAAGGACCGCATCCAAATGCGCTCACTCTCGGGCACCAAAGCCAAGGACAAAGCCGCCGATCCGATCATCGTGCACCCGGACGTGCGCAAAATGCTACTCACTGCCAAAGCCTATGCCGAGGGCGGCCGCGCCATGCAAGGTTTTTGCACCATGCTCTTGCAGCAAGAGCACAGCCACCCGGACGAGCCAGTGCGTAAAGAAGCGGGCGAAATGCTGGCGCTGCTGACACCGATTGTGAAAGCTTTCATCACCGACAACGGATGGATTGCTACCTCAACTTGCCTCCAAGTGTTCGGCGGCCACGGCTACATCAAAGAATGGGGCATGGAGCAGTACGTGCGCGATGCCCGTATCAACATGATTTACGAAGGTACCAACACCATTCAATCGCTGGATTTGTTGGGGCGCAAAATTTTGGGTAACAACGGCGCGACGCTGCGCAAATTCGGCAAGCTGGTGATGGAGCTCGCGCAAGAAGAAGCGGCCAATGAAAAAATGGCCGAATTCATCAAACCGGTGGCTGACCTGGGCCAACAAATGACCCAGTTCACCATGGACATTGCCATGAAAGGTATGCAAAACCCGGACGAGGTGGGTGCTGCGGCGGTGGACTATTTGCGCGTGGCCGGGCATTGGACGCTGGGCTATTTCTGGGCGCGTACCGCCCAGGTGGCCTTGCGCCAGATCGCTGCGGGCAATTCCGACCCCTTCTATTTGGGCAAACTGCAAACTGCGCGCTTTTACTTTGCCAAACTCTTTCCTGAAACCACCAGCCTGATGCAGACCGCCCGCCAGGGCAGCGCTGTGCTGATGGACACGGACGCGGCGCTGGTTTAAAGCGCGTTACAGTCACCCACCTTACAACGAAACTAGGAGAAAGCACGATGAAAAAAATGACAGTACTTGGACTGCTTGCAACGTTCAGTGGCCTGACCTTGGCCCAGATGAGTCCCATAGGCCTCTGGAACACCATCGACGACAAGACCGGCAAACCCAAGGCGGAAGTGCGAGTTGTCGCGAACGCCGCAGGCGAGCTGTCTGGTGTGGTGGTGCGTGGTTTGGAGGCTAATCCTGATCCTGAACCCAATTGCGATAAATGCAGCGACGACCGCAAGGGCAAACCCAAAATCGGCCTAGAAATTATTCGCGGCGGCAAAAAAGTCGAAGGTAAAGATGTCTGGGAAGGCGGCAAAATTTTGGATCCCAACAACGGTACCGATTACCGCCTTAAGCTGACACCCATCGAAGGCGGCAAAAAACTGGAAGTGCGCGGTTATATAGGCACGCCTATGTTGGGCCGTACGCAAACCTGGGTGCGCGTGGAATAAATTGACGAAATTGCATCCTTTTGACCAAGCCTTGGTGCTAGAGCCTCAGGGCGATGGCACCCTCTTAGGGCACGCCACACCGGCCTGGGCCAATATGGTCGGACCTTTTGGCGGCATCACGGCCGCCACCGTGGTGCGGGCCATCATGGACAATGCGCAGTGCCTAGGAACGCCGCTCTCCCTGACCATTAATTACCTTGCGGGGATCGCCCTAGGCCCCTACTACTTGCATCTCAAAGTAGCGCGCACCAACCGTTCTACGCAGCACTGGACTTTTGAAATTCACCAAGCGCAGGCTGATGGCACACAGGCTTGTGTGCTGACAGGCACTGCTTTGACGGCGGCGCGTCGCACAACCTGGGGCGCCAACGACATACCCATGCCCACAGTGCGCCCACCCCACGAGGTGCCGGTGGTACAGATGCCCACCATGGTTGAATGGTTTTCGCGCTACGAAATGCGCAGTCTGGTGGGGGGGCTGCCGCAAAAGTGGGATGGCCAGGAAAGTACGCTGCCACCAGAGTCGGCCAGCACCAGTTGTTTGTGGGTGCGCGATAGTGCAGGGCGCGCACTGGACTTTCCGGCCATCGCGGCTTATGCCGATATCTTTTTCCCGCGCGTGTGGTTGCGCCGTCCCAAACATGTGCCTGCGGGCACGGTGTCTATGACGGTGTATTTCCATGCCGATGTACAGCAGCTCGCGCAAACCGGTACCGGCTTTGTGCTGGCGCAGGCGCGTGGCCAGGTGTTTCGCGATGGTTTCTTCGACCAAAGCGGCTATTTGTGGAATGAGGCGGGCACCCTGCTGGCCACAACGCACCAACTGGTGTACTTCAAGGAATAAGGTTTCCCGCAGGGAAGGTTTGTATGCAAGACATATTGAAAGATGTTTCCGAAGGCGTGATGACCTTGACCCTGAACCGGGTGGACAAGAAAAATGCACTCACCCAGGCCATGTATGGCTTTATCGCCGATGCCCTCTTGGAAGCGGCTGCTGCGCCTGGCGTACATGTGCTGGTGCTGCAAGGCGATCCATCGATTTTCAGCGCGGGTAATGATATTGCCGATTTCCAGTCTCGCGCACCCTCGGCAGATTCGGCCGATTCCGAGGTATCGCGCTTTTTACGCGGTATCGCTGCTTTCCCCAAACCCTTGGTGGCAGCGGTCTGTGGCCCCGCCGTGGGAGTGGGCACCACCATGCTGTTTCATTGCGACCTGGTCTATGCCGGGGACAACGCTGCTTTTTCCATGCCTTTTGTCAACCTGGGTTTGTGCGCCGAAGCCGCATCGAGTTTGCTGGCGCCGCAATTAATGGGCTACCACCGCGCTGCCGAGGCTTTGCTTTTGGGCGAGCCGCTACTCGCTGAGACAGCGCTGGAAATAGGCCTGGTCAACCGCGTTGTGCCGCCGTCGGAAGTCAACGCCTTGGTGCGCAGGCAGGCCCTCAAACTAGCCGCCAAACCGCTACCGGCGCTGATGGAAACCAAGCGCCTGATGAAGAAAGGCCAGTTGGCCCAGGTGCTGGCGCAAATGGCTGAAGAAGGCGCTAGCTTTGGGCGCTTGCTCCAATCGCCGCATGCCAAAGAAGCCTTCTCGGCATTTTTGGAAAAACGCAAACCCGATTTTTCTACGCTGTAAATCCAAGGCCTTGCACTTGCTGTGCCGGTAAGTGGCCAGGCTGCGCACCCATAGATGCCAGACCTGTGACAATGGATGTATGCCTACTCCCGATACGTCTCCCGCCAACGGCCCCCAGGACCCGCCTTGGGCTGAACCTGCCATTAGCGCCAACCTGTCACCCACCGGTCCAATTGGTCGGACCAGCTCAGCATCGACAACTGGCCGCAAGTTGTCGGCGGTACCACTAGCCGACATTGTGTTCGAGGAAGAGTTCGTCAAAGGACTCAAAAAAATATTCGAGGAAATGATTTCCTTTAACCGGGTGCTGGGTCTCCAAATCCACGACTTAGGCCCGGCCAAGGTGCGTGCACGCATCGAGATGAAGCCCGAATTGGTGGGGCACTTCAGTTACAACCGCATTCACGGCGGCGTTATCAGCGCCGGACTAGATGCCATGGGCGGTCTGGCGGTGATGGCGGCCATCGGTGCCCGCCATATGGACGAAGCGCCTATGCAAAGGCTGCGCCGCTTTGCCAACTTGGGAACTATTGATCTACGTATCGACTATTTGCGCCCTGGCATTGGCGCCTATTTTGATTTGCATGCCGAGGTCTTGCGCCTGGGCTCGCGGGTGGCCTCCACGCGCATGGAGTTTTTCGGGCCCGACGGTACCTTGCTATCGACGGGCAGTGGCGCCTACATAGTTTCCTGACCAGTCGAGCCACATTGAATCGGACACACCAAGGAGTCCTCGGGACCCGCGTGATCCCATAAAAAAAGGCCCTTGCAAGGGCCTTTTCGACGCAAAGCGCAGAAATTACAAAGGTACTTTTTTCAGCATCTCAATGCCGATTTTGCCCGCTGCAATTTCGCGCAAGGCGGTTACGCCAGGTTTGTTCTTGCTTTCGATTTTTGGTGTGTGGCCCTGGTTGAGCATGCGCGCGCGGTAGGTGGCGGCAAGCACCAGTTGGAATCGGTTGGGGATCTGCTCGAGGCAGTCTTCTACAGTGATGCGAGCCATGCAATTCTCCGGAAAAACTAGGGTATGTTGAGCGCTTGGAAAGTGTCAGCTCGGCTGCGCGCCTGGGCTGCGAACTTGAGACGCTGCGCGTGAACAATAGCTTTGAGGTCGAACAGCGCGCGGTCAAATAACTCATTGATTATAACGAAGTCGAATTTTCCGGCCTGGGCGACCTCTATGGCGGCGTTTTTCATCCGCAACTCGATGGTTTGCGCGCTGTCTTCGCCACGCCGCTCAAGGCGGGCGCGCAATTCCTCCCAGCTGGGGGGCAGGATAAAAATGCACACTGCATTGGCGAAAGCTTGCTTGATCTGGATCGCGCCTTGGAAGTCGATCTCCAAAATCACGTCCGTGCCTTGTTGCATGCGCTCGGCAATCGCTTTCTTGGAGGTGCCGTAGCGGTGCTGGTGTACATGCGCCCATTCCACAAAGGCATCGGCCTGCACCATGGCATCAAACTCGGGCTCGGATACAAAAAAGTACTCGCGACCGTGCTTTTCCTGGCCGCGTGGCGCCCGCGTGGTGTGCGACACCGAGGGTTGCACATGGGAGTCGAGTTCCTGCAAGGCGCGTACCAGGCTGGACTTGCCCGCTCCGCTGGGGGCGGCGACAACAAACAAATTTCCCGGATAGTCCATGGCGGCGCTGGGCGAAGGTGAATTGCCAGTCATTCTATGTTCTGCACCTGTTCGCGCATTTGCTCGATCAGCACCTTCATGTCCACCGAAATACGGGTCAAGGGCAGGGCGGCCGACTTGGAGCCCATGGTGTTGGCCTCGCGGTGCAATTCCTGAATCAAAAAGTCCAGCCGCTTACCGATTTCGCCGCCTTTGCGGATGAGCGATTCCAATTCGTCTAGGTGCGCCTTGAGACGGGTCAGTTCTTCAGCCACGTCGATGCGGATAGCAAAGGCCGTGGCTTCGGTCAGCGCCCGGTCCTGCGCGGCTTCCGGCGTCACACCGCCAGTCGACAAAGCCATGGCTTCACGCCATTTTTCGACAAAACGCAGTCTTTGCTGTTCCACCACCTGGGGCACCAGCGGTTCGGCTTGCACCGCTAGGCCGCGCAATTGGCTGATATGGTCGAGCAGCATATGCCCTAGCCGTTGGCCTTCCCGGGCACGGGCATCCGTTAAAGCAACGAGTGCCTGGCGCGCCAGGCGGATGACTTCCCCGCTCCAATCTTGTGTGCTATGGAATTCATTGCCTGCCAGGCGCAGCACATCGGCCACGCTCAGCTGTGCGGCTTGGGGCAGCCTCTCTAGCACCTGGGCCTGCGTATGCCGCAGTTTGTCCAGCAGCGCTGTCGAGGGTGCCGCTACGCCCACAGACTTTTCCATTTCAATGGCGGCGCGCACTTCCACTTTGCCGCGTTTGAGTTTGGCGGCAAGCAGCTCCCGCAATGCCGGTTCGCTGGCGCGTAACTCGTCGGGCAGGCGCAAACTCAGGTCCAGGAAGCGGCTGTTGACAGAGCGGATTTCCATCCCCAAGCGCCCCGCTGGCGCGGCACCGGTGTGCGCTGACAGTGCCCCTGCGACCGACTGACTTTGCACGCTGGCGTAGCCGGTCATACTGTAAACTTGCATTGAATAATTCCTTTTTTGGGGGTCAGTGGAGGACCCAAGAATAACCCGCTTCTCCGGACGGAGAACCGCGTTCTAGCGCCGTGCTAGGTGCCGGGATCGGTTGGCGGGAGCGATCCGACAAAAAAAGCCATGACACAGGATAGCGCCCGCAACGCCCCCGAGCCATTGCCCCCCGGTGCTATGGTCGATGGCTACCGCATCGTCAGCAAAATTGGCGCGGGCGGCTTCGGCGTGGTGTACCGTGCCATCAGCCCGACGGGGCAAGAGGTTGCCGTCAAGGAATATTTACCCGGCGCACTGGCGCGGCGCGAAAGTGCGAATGGTGTAGTCACCGTGGCGCCCGAAAAAAACGCTTTGTACCGCATGGGCATGCGCTGCTTTTTGGAAGAGGGGCGGGCACTTGCGCAAATATCGCACCCCAGCGTGGTCAATGTGCTCAATTTTTTGCACGCCAATGACACGGTGTATTTGGTCATGAATTACCTGGAGGGCGCGTCCCTACAGCAATTCATCATGACAGCGGTGGGCCTGAAAAACCCCAAAGTGTTTCGCGAAAGTACCATCCGCTCTTTGTTTGATGAAGTACTGGGAGGACTGCGTGTCGTGCACCAGCACACCATGCTGCACCTAGACATCAAACCGGCTAATATTTTTATCACCGAGGAAGACCGCGCGGTCTTGATTGATTTTGGCGCGGCACGCAATGTATTGCACAACGATGGCAAATACTTGCAACCCATGTTCACCCCCGGCTTCTCCGGCCCGGAGATGCGCCAAAAGGGGAGTGCTATTGGCCCGTGGACAGATATTTACGCCATCGGCGCCTGTATATTTTCTTGTATGAAAGGCCACCCTCCGCCAGATACTGTGGCGCAAGATGGAACTTTGCGCTTACGGCAGTATTTGCAGGAGCTGCGCGCTATCTATTCGAACAGCCTGGTCGATTTGGTGGCCGATTGCATGGCGCCAGCCCCAACGCGTCGACCGCATTCTGTCTATGCATTGCAAAAAATGCTAGCGCCACATGAATTTGTCAACGAAGACCCTCCACCGGCACCACCGCCACCGCAAGCGGCCAATCCCTGGTCCGAGCGCATCAAAGCGTTCTCTAAGCTACTGGCCTGAGGCATGCCTTTGATATGAAATTTTCTGTTTTTCAAACCAGTCAAATTGGTGGGCGCAAGCGCAATGAAGACCGCATGGGTTACACCTATTCCAAATCATCCGCCATATTTCTAGTGGCCGATGGATTGGGTGGGCATCCCGACGGGGATGTCGCTTCGCAATTGGGATTGCAAGTGGTCATGTCCAAATTCCGCACCCATGCCAATCCCAAAATCGACCAGGTCGCGAATTTTCTGACAGAAGCTATGACCGACGTACACGAAAGCTTGATCGCTTACGCCGTCAGCCATTCGATGATTGACACGCCCAGCACCACTATGGTGGTCGTGATCGTGCAAGATGGCCTGGCTTATATGGCCCATTGCGGGGATTCGCGGGGATATGTCATACGCCAGACTGAGGTGCTCACGCGCACCCAAGACCATTCACTCTTGGTACGCGACGGAGCCCTCAGCGTGAACGGCGATTTGGAGCTGCCCAGCCGCCATACCTTGTTCAGCTGCCTGGGGGCGTCTAGCGTGCCGTTTATCGAAGTGGCCGAACCGGTCGCATTGCACTTTGGCGACCGTATGCTTTTGTGCTCCGACGGCCTATGGGGCTCAGTTTTAGAGTCAGAGATCGTGCATGCCATGCAAGACGCCAAGGTATCGGAGGCCACCACCGCCTTGGTCAATCTGGCTTTGCACAACGGTGGCCCGCGCGGCGACAACGTCACCGCCCTGACAGTGCGCTGGGAAGAGACCGATAATCCGTTGGGGTAGCAGCGTCGGATAGTCTGGCCCTGCGCCCAGCAGTGGGCTGGTTCTCAGCCTGCACCCCTTTCGAAAGTTTTCCATGACTAATTTTGTCCGCAGTGGCGCCCGCGCCGCCGATGCATTACGTCCGGTACGCATTACCCGTGGCTATACCGTACACGCTGAAGGCTCTGTGCTGATCGAGTTTGGCGCCACCCGCGTGCTGTGTACCGCCTCGGTAGAAGAAAAAGTGCCGCCGCACAAGCGTGGCAGTGGCGAGGGTTGGGTGACCGCCGAATACGGCATGCTGCCGCGTGCCACCCACACCCGCAGCGACCGCGAAGCGGCCAAAGGTAAGCAAAGCGGGCGCACCCAGGAGATACAGCGCCTGATTGGCCGCTCTTTGCGCGCCGTGTTTGATTTGCGGCTGCTGGGTGAGCGCACCATTTCCCTGGACTGCGATGTGTTGCAGGCCGATGGTGGCACCCGTACTGCGGCGATCACCGGTGCATTTGTTGCAGCCCAGGACGCAGTGGCAGGCTTGCTGGCCAACGGCAAGATCAGCCAATCGCCTATCGTGGCTTCGGTGGCCGCGATTTCGGTGGGTATTGTGCAAGGTGTTCCGCTGCTCGATTTGGAGTACACCGAAGACTCTGCCTGCGATACCGATATGAATGTGGTCATGACCGGTGCCGGGCATTTTGTTGAAGTCCAGGGTACGGCAGAGGGCGCGCCTTTTTCCCGCGCCGAAATGGATGCCTTGCTGCACTTGGCGGAAAAAGGCATTGTGGAATTGATGGGCTTGCAACAGCAGGCGCTGGCGCTGCCTTTGCAGGCGGCGCGTGGCGCATAAGTTCAAAAAGCGCCTATCGAACGCATTATGAAGATCGTTCTTGCGTCCAACAACCAAGGCAAGCTGCGTGAATTGCAAGCCATGTTCGCGCCGCTCGATTGCACCTTGATTAGCCAAAGCGATCTGGCGGTGCCCGAGTGCCCGGAACCGTTCCGCACCTTTGTAGAAAATGCCTTGGCCAAGGCGCGCAATGCGGCGCAGCATTCGGGCTTGCCCGCCTTGGCCGATGACGCGGGTTTGTGTGTGGACGCCTTTGGCGGCTTGCCTGGCGTGGACACTGCTTACTACGCCACCCAATTTGGCTACCCCAAGGGCGATGACAACAATGTCTTGGCCCTACTGGAGCAAATGCGGTCGGTTACCGACCGCCGCGCTGCGCTCGTGAGCACCTTGGTGGCCGTGCGTTCGCCGCAAGACCCCGAGCCTTTGATTGCCGTGGGCCGCGTTGTGGGTGAAATTACCCGTGCGCCGTTGGGCAGCAACGGTTTTGGTTTTGACCCAGTCATGTGGATTCCCCAATTTGGCCAGACCTTTGCCCAATTGCCCGAGGCGGTCAAAAACGCCAACAGCCACCGAGGTCGCGCCGCCAGCCAGATGCTGGCGCTGATGCGCGCCCACTGGTTCGCGGCATGATTCCTATCGCCGCCAAAGAGGCCGCGGCCGATGGCGACCCGGTAGGCGATCAAGCGTATGACGCGCTGCACCTGATGCGCCCGGGCGTGCTGCACTTGACCAGTTTGCCGCCGCTCTCTTTGTATGTGCACCTACCCTGGTGTATTCAAAAATGCCCGTATTGCGACTTCAATTCGCATGCCGCGCCGCAAGGTGCTTTGCCTGAAGAAAACTATATCGATGCCCTGGTGCGCGATCTGGAAGCCGCTTTGCCTTTGGTATGGGGCCGTCCCGTCCATTCGATATTCATTGGCGGGGGGACGCCCAGTTTGTTCACGCCGCAGAGCATCGACCAGCTGTTAGGCGCCATCCGAGCCCGCCTGCGCCTGGTGCCCGATTGCGAAATCACCTTGGAGGCCAATCCGGGTACGTTTGAGAAAGACCGTTTCCGCGCTTTTGCGCAGGCCGGCGTCACGCGTTTGTCGGTAGGCGTGCAAAGCTTTGACGACCAACACCTAAAGACGCTGGGTCGGGTGCACGACAGTGCGCAGGCACGTGCAGCCCTCGAAGAAGCGGCCCGCAGCTTTAGCACCTTCAACCTCGACCTGATGTACGCCTTGCCCGGCCAAAGCCTGGCGCAACTCGACCAGGACTTGGACCAGGCGCTGGCCTTTAGTCCTCCGCATATTTCCATCTACCACCTGACGCTGGAGCCCAATACCTATTTCGCCAAGTTCCCGCCGACTTTGCCTTCTGACGATATGGCCTACGCCATGCTCGACCGCATTACCGAGCGCCTGGGCCTGACGGGCATGGATCGCTACGAAGTCTCGGCCTATGCGCGCGCGGGCATGCGCTGTGGGCACAACCTCAATTACTGGCAGTTCGGCGACTACCTAGGCCTGGGCGCAGGTGCGCACAGCAAAATCAGCTTTGCCCATCGCGTGGTACGCCAGACACGTTTTCGCGAGCCGCGCCTGTACATAGAGCGGGCGCTGGCCGGACGTCCCCTGGCCAGCAGCGAGGAAGTGCGCCGTGCAGACCTGCCTTTTGAGTTCATGCTCAATGCCCTGCGCCTGCGCGACGGCTTTGCCTTACAGGGCTTTGCCGACCGGACTGGCATGCCGCTCAGTGCGGTACGCGCCACCTTGGATGAGGCAGGGCGAAAGGGCTTTATTGAGCAGGACGCCACCTGGGTGCGCCCCACGGTGCGCGGCTTTGACTTCCTGAGTGATTTGCAGTCCCTGTTCCTGAGCGGGGACTGATCGCTTTTACCGCGCAAGATGCTGCCGGGGTCTGGAGCGCGTCCGGCCCCGGCAGATCCCACTTTTTTATCCGTACCCGAGCGGTACGTCAACGAAGTCGCCCCTTGGGGCCGGGCCGCCTTGGCAATTCCCTAGCTTAATGCGGCATGGAAAAAGTTTAACACAAATATTTTAAATAAATAGCTTTATTTGTTTATATTGTTAAAAAAGATGTTTAATTAGGACTTTATTTCATACCGTCCCCGTTGCCGGGTTTGCAGCAAGAGTTCGGTCCTGGGAAGGCTTGGCCCATGCCCGGCCGTTAGAATGGCCGCTCGGGCCTATAGCTCAGTTGGTTAGAGCAGAGGACTCATATTTTTCAAATGTGCCTTACGTCTGGAAACTGCGTAAGGGATGGTGTCAAAGTCGGCGAACGCTACGTGCAGCAATGCATAGGCCAACGC
>CANFJQ010000019.1 GCA_947447615.1 Comamonadaceae bacterium | reverse complement strand
TGATCAGCCGATTGAGTTTCTGGGCGGGCAGAAAGCACGCCTGATCTGGCGTGAAGCGGCGCAAAAAATCAATGCAGTCGATGTCAACAAGCTCGACCCGATAGCCGAAGAAATCATCAACACCGAGCTGGACAAAGTGCTAGACCAAGGTAAAGACGTGCGCGCCGCTTTAGCAGATGCCAAAGCCTTGCTGGAGCGTCGCGTTAAGCGCTAAGCCCGCACCGTCCATCACCGCAGCACCGCCGACAAACGCCACACGCCAAGCACTTGCATGACCCCGCGTTTGTCGCCATCCGCTGTGCCTTACGTGCTGCTCAGCCCGTTTGTGGTGCTGTTTTTGGTGTTCGGCGTTTTCCCCTTGGTGTTTTCTTTTTACTTGGCTTTTCAAAGCTGGGAGCCTACCGCCGGCCTGTCGGCCATGAAGTTTGTCGGGTTAGACAATTTTGCATTCGCCATCACCGACGAATGGTTCTGGAAATCCCTGAAAAACACGGCCTGGCTTGCGCTGGTATCGGGCGTGCCGCAACACCTAGTGGCGATACCGCTGGCCTACTTTATCCACACCTCTTTTAAGCGCAGCCGCAATATGGTGATTGGCGCTTACTTTCTGCCCTATATCACCAGCACCGTGGCGATTGCCATGATGTTCAGCACCTTGTTTTCTACCGACTATGGGCTGATCAACCAAGCGCTGCTCGCCATGCACCAACTGCCGGGCCTGGCCTGGCTTGTACCGGCGCAGCCCGTGGATTGGTTGGGGCGCGCTGAGAACGTCAAACCCGCGATTTCCTTGGTGGTGTTCTGGCGTTATGTGGGCTTTAACACCGTGCTGTATTTGGCGGCTTTGCAAACCATTCCAGCTGATATTTACGAAGCCGCCACCATGGACGGCGCAGGACGTTTTCAGCAGTTCTGGTTTATCACGCTGCCGAGTTTGCAGCCCATGATTTATTTCGGCGTCACGCTCAGCGTGGTGGGCGGTTTGCAGTTGTTTGAAGAGCCCTTCATCCTGACCGGCGGGCGCGGCGGCACCGACCAGAGCGGCATGACTACCGCCATGTATATGTACCGCACGGCCTTCGAGTTCAATGACTTTGGCGGCGCCAGCGCGCTGTCCTGGCTCTTGTTTGTGTTTGTGGCCTTGCTCACTTGGCTGACCAACCGCGCCTTCAAGCGACGTGGGCCTTCTGCATGAGCAGCGCTGCGTCCGCCCCCAGCCAACTCGCACCGCGCGCCGCGTATCTGATGGTGGCGCTGGGTGCATTCGTGATGCTGTTGCCCTTTTATTTCATGTTCGTGTTTGCCAGCCATTCGCGCACCGAAATATTCAACCTGCCGCCGCCCCTGTTTTTTGGCGACAGCTTCATGGCTAATCTAGACATATTGACCAACAAAATCCCGTTTTGGCGCAGCCTGGGTTGGAGCTTGTATGTGGGCCTGGCGTCCACCGCGCTCACGCTCTTGTTTTGCTCTATGGGCGGTTATGCGTTTGCGATGTTTGAATTTCGCTTCAAGCAGCCTTTGTTCACCCTGGTCATGGGCACCATGCTGCTACCTTCATTTCTGGGCATGATTCCCAGCTTCATGATCATGGATGCTTTTGGCTGGATCGACCAGCCGCGCGCGCTCTACATCCCCGGCGCGGCCAGCGCCTTTGGCATCTTCATGATGCGCCAGTTCATCACCAGCGCCATCCCTCGCGAATTGATAGAGGCAGCGCGCATGGACGGTTGTGGCGAGTTGGGCATTTACTGGCGCATCGTGCTACCGCTGCTCAAGCCCGCCATGGGCACGCTGGGGCTGATCACCTTCATCGCCTCGTGGAACAACTTTATCGGCCCGCTGATCGTCATGCGCTCACCCGAGATGTACACCTTGCCCCTGGCCTTGCGCAGCATGCAAAGCCCGGTCAACACCGAGTGGGGCGCTGTGATGGCGGGCTCCGCCATCGCCACCTTGCCGCTGCTGGTCTTGTTTGCGATTTCCTCGCGCCGTTTGATCGATGGCCTGACCGCAGGCGCTGTGAAATAAGTATTCGTTGGACGCACTCAAAAAAATGTCGACTTCAGAAACCATGCCATCCCTTACCGACCTAGAACTCAAAGCCCGCTTCCCCCATGATTTTGTTTGGGGCGTGGCTACCAGCGCCTTCCAAATTGAAGGCGCCAACACCGCCGACGGCCGTGGCCCCTCCATCTGGGATACTTTTTGCGCCAAACCTGGCGTCATCGCCGATGGCACCGACGGCAGCCGCGCTTGCGAGCATTACCAGCGCTGGCAAGCAGACTTGGACTTGATCGCCAAGCTGGGCGTCAATACCTATCGCTTCTCAGTAGCCTGGCCGCGCGTGCAGCCCTTGGGCAGCGGCGCCTGGAACAGCAAAGGATTGGACTTCTATGAGCGCCTGGTAGATGGCATGCTGGCGCGCGGCCTGGCGCCATACCTCACGCTCAACCACTGGGATTTGCCCCAAGCCTTGCAAGACCAGGGTGGCTGGGCCAACCGGGATATTTGCCATCGTTTTGTCGAGTACGCCCTGGGCATGCACCAGCGTCTGGGCGACCGCGTGGCTTCGATTGCCACCCACAACGAGCCATGGGTCATGGCCATACTCGGCTATGAAAACGGCATTTTTGCGCCCGGCATCAAAGAGCGTGGCATCGCCATGCAAGCCGCCCACCATTTACTGCTGAGCCATGGCATGGCCGTGCGCGCCTTGCGCGAGGTTGGCTGCAAAGCCGAGCTAGGCATTGTGCTCAACCTCTCGCCCATCCACGCCGCCACCGATAGTGCGGCGGACCTGGCCAAAGCCAGGTTGGACGATGGCCGCCTGGTACGCTGGTTCATGGACCCGCTGTACAAAGCCAGCTATCCGCAGGACATCTTGGACCACCTTGGCGCCGATGCGCCACCGGTGCAGGACGGCGACATGGACATCATCGCCACGCCCATCGACTTTATGGGCATTAACTATTACTCGCGCACCGTGGTGCGTGCAGAAGGCAGTTACGACGTGCATAGCAGCGGCTTGGAAGTCACTGAAATGGATTGGGAGGTGTATCCCCAGGGACTGACCGAGTTGCTCGTGCGCTTGCACCAGGACTATCCCGTGCCTTCGCTATTGATTACCGAAAACGGTGGCGCATTTAAAGACCCGATGGTCAATGGCCAGGTGCATGACGCTGACCGCGTGCGCTACCTGCAAACGCATATTGAAGCGGTACACCATGCCATGCAACAAGGCGTTCCCCTGAAGGGCTATATGGTCTGGAGCCTGATGGACAACTTCGAATGGGCTTCGGGCTATGCCAAGCGCTTTGGCATTGTGTATGTGGACTATGAAACCCAGCAGCGCACGCTTAAAGACAGCGCCAAGTGGTACCGCGACTTTTTGGCCGGTCAGGCCCAGGCGCAGCGCGCCGCCTGATAACGCCCACCCCAACAAGGAACACATCCATGGGCACCGTCACGCTACAAGGCATACGCAAAAGCTATGGCACCACCGAGGTGATTCGCGGCATCGACATCGAAGCGCGCGATGGCGAGTTTTTGGTCTTTGTTGGCCCCTCGGGCTGCGGCAAGACCACCACGCTGCGCATGATCGCGGGGCTGGAGAGCATTAGCGCGGGCGAACTGCGCATCGACGGCGTGCGGGCTAACGATGTGCGCCCCTCGGACCGTGGCGCAGCCATGGTGTTCCAAAGCTACGCCCTGTACCCGCACATGACCGTGGCCGAGAACATGGGCTTTGCCCTGAAGATGGCTGGTGTGCCCAAGGCCCAGCGCGAGCGCCAAGTGCAGCAGGCTGCCGAAACCCTGCGCATGACGGAGCTTTTGCAGCGCTATCCCAAGGAGCTGTCTGGCGGCCAGCGCCAGCGCGTTGCGATTGGCCGCGCCATTGTGCGCAAGCCCAAAGTATTTTTGTTTGACGAGCCCCTGTCCAACCTGGACGCGGCCTTGCGCGTGGACATGCGCGTAGAGCTGGCCCGCCTGCACAAAGAGCTGGGTACCACCATGATTTACGTCACCCACGACCAGGTTGAGGCCATGACCCTGGGCAGCCGCATCGCCGTGTTTAACAAAGGCATCATCGAGCAAATCGGCGCGCCACTAGAGGTGTATCAGCGTCCGTCCAATGTGTTTGTAGCAGGCTTTATGGGTGCGCCCAAAATCAATCTGGTGGCGCAGCCTGGCACCTCGGCAGAACTGGCCCACCAAGCGCTGTGGAAGACCCTGGGCGGTGAACGCTTGGCTACTGCGGCGCACTTGGGCGTGCGCCCCGAACACCTGCAAGTCCACGCCAGCGGCGAGGGCGTGGCCGCTACCGTGGTGCTGGCCGAGCACCTGGGTGATGCTTCGGTGCTCCATATGCGTGTGCAGGGTGTAGCTGATTTGCTCAAGGCCAAAGTGGCCGCCAACAGCGGCCCGTTTCAGGCCGGGCAAATGGTGTTTTTGCGCGCTCCGAGTGAGGCGGTTCTGGGTTTTGACGCTACTGGCAAAGCCTTGTGAAAAAGGCTTTGGGCGCAGGCTAGTTTTGCGCTGCGCCTAGGCCGCTTGCACATAGGTGGCTATTGCATGCGCCGGTAGCTCGGTGGCGTAGTTTTGGCCGCACCAGTGCAGGTCAAAAGCAATCGCCGCATCACTGCGGTTACACACCACCACGGCAATCGACCCGTCGGTGTTGACAAAGCCGCAACACTCCAGCGCTTCGCGCGTGGCGGCGCACAAAATCCGTTTTGCGCCAGGGCGGATAAAGCGCGAGAAATGTCCCAGGTAGTGGTACGAACTTTGGTAATCCAACACGCCGGTTTGCGGGTTCGCCAATATAGGCGCACTGCACAAATTGCCCGCGTGGTTGGGGCCGCCGGTATCGTCGAGTAACAGGTTCCAATCGATCCAGCCCACCGTCCAGCGGTTTAGGTCGTTGATGATGGAGCGCGCATAGCGCTCGCCCACTGCCCACTCGCCGGTATGCGGCCCGCCTTCTTGGCAGCCTTCTGTAAACAGCAAGTGTTTATCGGGCCAGGCATCGTGCAGCATTTGCACATGCTCAAAATGGTCTTCCACATACCAATGAAAACCCGTGCCCCAGATGTATTGCGCCGCTTGCGGGTCGCTCAAAACCCGGTCTGCGCGTTCCACCATGCGGTCGCGGTTATGGTCCCAAATCACGATGCGCACATGCCCCAGGCCCGCTGCTGCCAACGTGGGCCCCAGGTGGTCGCGTACAAAATCGCGCTCCTCTTCGGCGGTGTAAATACAGCTGTCCCAGGTCTGCACCGCCTCGGGCTCGTTTTGCACCGACACGCCCCACACCGGCACGCCTTCCGCCTCATAAGCGCGGATGAACTCCACAAAACAGCGCGCCCAGGCCGCGCGGTACTGCGCCAGCAAATGCCCGCCGCCGTTCATCTGCCCGTTACTTTTCATCCAGGCCGGCGGGCTCCAGGGCGACACCATCAATTGCAGTGTGCGCCCGGCCACCTGCTGCGCCGCCTGAATCATGGGCAGCAAGGCCACGCGGTCGCGCTCGATGCTAAAGCTATGCAAGTCCACATCGCCCGACGTTTCCACATGCGCATAGTTGCCCAGCGAAAAATCACAGCTATTCATATGTACCCGGCAAAAGGTGTAGCCGTGGCCCTGCACTGGGTCAAAGTAAGCGCGCAGCACTTCCTGCTGCTGCGCCAGAGGCAGCTTCTTCCAGGTAGTGGCCGCGGATTCGGTGAATGCGCCACCAAAGCCTTCCAGGGTCTGGAAGGTTTTGGCGGGGTTAATGTAGAGGCTGGCGGGGGCCGTGGTGGCAGTACCCGTCCTTAGGTAGCCTGGGTTCGTCCAAAGAGGATCAGTTACTTGCGAATCAACGTAGCAAGAAATAGGGGTTGACGACATGTGATTATCTAAAAAAAGCCGGCGGGATATTTTCCGCCGGCTTTTGATATCAGCTCAATTTATTTACTCCAGTAAATGTTGTCGATCAGAATTCGAACGTCATTGGCGGTGTTGGAATCTTGCTGTGCTTTGCTGGTTTTCGTGTAGTCATAGCGGTCGGCAATGATGAATCGTGCAAGCAGCAGTCGGATGTCAATGTTAGGGTTGGCTGCCGAGAATGCGGCAATAGGAATCGACACATCATGCCAAGCTCCGTCGCTTACGTACCCGTACTTATTGCTGCTGGTAAATACCAGCAGCACCTGCTCCACATCTCCTGCCTCCGTTAAAGTGCTAAAACCAACCTCTAGGTTTCCTGCATACGTAGTTTTAATTGAAAACCGCAAACTACTGGAAGCACCAAAAGACGACAAGTTGACGGTCGTTTCAGCGCTTGACTGGATCAATGCACCCCAACCGTAAGCCTCAGGTTTGGGTTGGATTTCAATGCTATTGGTTCCCGCGGTGTCACTGCTGGCATTCGCGGTGTTTACCGTCGTAATTGTGGTGTTTGCAAACGGATCCCAATGTAAATCCTGATCCCACGCAACCGTAGGTTTGGATTCGCCAGTGGTGCTTTTATCTGCAAAAAGCGTATATTGGCTCGCGTTTAGCGCAATGTTTTGAGTGGTCGCTTTCCAGTAAGTGTTATCGGCCGTTGATGTGGAGTCGTATACCCATGTGCTGGACGCAGAGTTTTTTCCTTGAATTGCATATCGCACTGAGCGGTCAACGTTAAACAGCCCCCATTTGTCATCGCTGCCCTTCCAAATTTCATCAAACGCCTCAAACCAGATAATATTTTTCGGTCCATTTGTGTTTTTTGCTTCGACAGCCCATTGCATCAAGCCATCAAAGTACCTTTTCTGGTTGACCGGATTGGCCATAAACTTATAACGTCGATTGCTACCCAAGCATGTGGGGTCGCTTTTTACGCTAGGCATCGCAGCTTTCCACCCGGACTCACCAATAATGATTGGCAAATACCCTTTTCCTAGCCGATCTAAATTGCTTCGTACCAAGGCATATTTGGTTTTAACAACCCTGACCGCCGCATCCATCATGGACTGTGCCCGTTGCGCTTCCGGAATTGCGGATTGTTTCCAATCCCAGTCAGACCAATTCGCCCCAGCGGTACAGCCGCTGTAAAGCGCGTCTTCGCTCGGGTAAACGTGTATCGAAAGAAAATCAAGCTGCGCAAGGACCTCGGCCGGTGAATTGGCTTCAGCGTGGTGGACCACGCTGAAAGGCAGATCCCCAGCAAAGGCCTTGGAGTCTTCATCGGTTCCTACCGGCTGTGTCACTTTTGCGCGTACGGTTGCAATGTATTTGCTCAATGCGCGCGACGAAATTTTTACAAATGACCAGTCCACTTGCGTCTCATTACCGACACTAATTATGGCTACTTCGTCTTTATAGGCATTAGCAAGCGTGACTGTTCGTGCAATTTCATCGTCATTGGCTTGTTGGATAGCCGCTTTTTTCGCAGGTGTTAGATTGGTGTCATATTCGAAGCTGTTCACGTATGCGCCAAGCATGACCTTGAGGGGAATGTTGTTGGCGCGTAGCACCCGCAAAATATGAATACCCTCCTGATCATTACTGGCAAAAATTCGGATTAGCCCAAATCCGGCTTTGACAAGCAAATCCAGATCTTCCTTGATTTGTGTATCGGTAATGTTCTCAAACTCCCGGCGGTCCACGCTAGTCGAGGATCGGTAGGGCGAGTAGGAAACAGCCCGCAAGTCTGAAAATCCTTGTGGTAGGGCGCGTATCCCGTTAGGCCCAGGGCCTTTGTCTGCGGTTGTGCCGCCCCCGCAGGCCGCAATGAGTACCGCAGCAGCGGCAGCCAAGCAGGCCAGCGCCCATCGCGTGCGGCTTACAGCGTTTAAAAATGTCGTAATTAGTCGCATGGCGAAACTCTTGTCAATAAATGGTTAGAACGCGTACACCAGACCCAGCGTGAGCCAAGCCCCCTGTTGTGTCACGCGGGAATCCACGTTAGAAAATGCAGCATTGCCAGGCATAGACAAAGGTGCCAAGCCTTTGCGCCCATAGGCTACCGACCCTAGGTTGGATTCAAACTGCAGGCCTTGGCCGAAGTCGTAATTGACATTGATGGTATTGAATACAGCCCAGTTGCGTTGACCTCGCTCCTCTGGATTGCTGGTCTGCGCTGTACCCAGCAACACCATGCCCGTGCCAAATACCCACGGACCTGACCGGTATCTCAAGCCCAGCAATACATCCACAGATTCGGCGCTGTAACCCAGATTGGCGGTGGTGTTGTAGTCAACATTGAAAGCGATGCTTTGCTGCGCGTTTTGGGACCATACGTGGTTGGCCCCGCTCCATTTGTTATACCGGACGCCCGCGCTGGCCTCCAGTTGCGATGTAAGTTGATATCGACCCAAAACCATGGCGATCATTTGCTCGTTCCCGCTCGCAAGAAGGTAGCTGCCATCTACTTGCTTGGCGTAATCGTCACTTGGCGCGCCTGTAAGGGCTTCGAAAGGCGCGTGGCCCCAGGAGCCAGGTCCGCCATTAACGCCCTGTTGCAGCACCATATCTAACACCAAGTCGCCACGATGGTATTGCGCATAGATCTCGATTAACTGAGGCTTAAGCCGGGTGAATTTGGTGTTCCCCTGATCGTAGGTGGCCTCTAAGAATAGATCACCACCCGCTACGTCCAAGACAGGTGAACCGACGCGCACCGCACTACCCAACATTCCGTAGCCCGCGCCGCTAGAGCCCCATGCAGAGGCCAAGCCTGCTTGTGTGCCATAAGGGAAATCTGCAAGGCTCCAACTACGTGTCGTCATATGGCCAATGCGCACGCTGCCATGGTCCTCGTGGCTGATGGCTATGTTGGACTCGTATTCATAGCCTGGCACATCCACCAAACCGTTGTATCGTTTTTCGTTTGCATCCTTGACACCATTTACAGTGCCTTGGCGCCATCGTTGGCTGACCAAGGCATTGAGCTTCAGGCCGTTGCCTAAATCGCGCTTATAGCCAAGGTAGGGCTGAACCTGCCAGTTTGTTAGCGCGGCCGTGTCATATTTGACATTGGGGATGATGAAGTCAGCGCTTCGCAGCTGGCGGTTCACAGAAACGTCTGCGACCTGGCAATTACCGCAGTAATTGCCCTGGGTCGTCAAAGTCACTTGGGCGAAACCGGTAAGACTGAACTCACCTTCGTTGCCGAAGTCAAGTGCTGAGGCCCTGCCTGTCAGGGCCAACGCCCCGGTCAGCGCGCAGAAACCTAAAAGTGTCGATTTGAGGGGATGGTGGCGTTTTGGTTTCATGGAAAAAATATAAAAACTTCATGAAAGCGCTTTCAGCGCGAGTTGGATGATCCCTCTTTTCGAGAAATTGCGGATCAGTGTTTTCCCTAGTTTTAGTAAAAAAATCACCATTTTTCGGACTTCTTACCGCATTTTGGCTATTTTGATACCCTGTCAAGGCAGTCTTTTGGCAAATTAAGAAAGCGCTTTCATTATTATCGCCCCTTTAGTCGGCTTTTATGGAGCACCTATGTTTTCAGTTATTCGCGCCATCGTGGCCATCAGTTTTACGGCTGGTTTTGCTATGACAAGCTATGCGCAGGCCGTGAAATTGGGGGCGGGCAACTACTTCGCCACGCCCAAATCCGGTGACCGGGTAGTCCCCAAGGCGGCGATGCGCACCCCGGCAGCCTTGGCCCTGGCTGCGCCGTCGGCCCAGTGGTATTCCACGATTTTGTATAACGAAAAGCCCGAGGCCGTATTCGTCCAACCCATCACTATCAAGCCCACGGCCAAGGGCGTGGAGTTTGCCTATCCGGGCAAAGAAGTAGTGCCCACCGAGCGGCGCGACACGGTTATCCAATACCCGCACCGAGGCGCCCTGCTCATCAGCCCGGCAGCATTTAGCCCCGGCCCAGCCAAAATAGCCAAGACGGACGACTGGTCAGTAGATATTTCCATGGCGCGCGGGGCCGATGAATTCCTGACCACGGTGGCCCATGGCTTCCCATTCGCGCAGATGCAAATAAGCCGCGGCGACGTGCGTCTGAACTTGCCGGAAGCGGGGCAGCGCTGGGGTGATGCGGACAAAGCCCAGATACTGGCCTTGCGCGTCAAAGGACGCAGTTATGCCATATTCGCCCCCGCTGGCGCCCGGTGGGAGAACGTCAGTCCTACCGAGTGGATTGCCCGTATGCCGGCCGGTAAAGGCTATTTGTCAGTCGCTGCATTGCCTGACGACCAGGCCTCCACGCTGGCCCTTTTTGCCAAACATGCCTATTCTTTTATCGAGCAAACGCGTGTGCAGTGGGACTTTGACGCAGCAAGCAGCACCGTGCAAACCACCTTTAGCGCCAACACCCGCGCTATGGAAGGCGCAGACACCGGCCCGCTGCTAGGCCTGTATCCGCACCACTGGCACAACAATACTTCTGTCGCTCCGCTGCCGGTCATCGCCTACGACACCATACGCGGCCCGATCAAGCTCATCGCCGCCAATGCGTTCAAAACCAGCGCGGTCTATAACGGCTTCGTACCGTTTTGGCCAGCAGTGACCGAAGGGCCGCGCAGCAGCGAGCTGCGCGACGTGATGAAAGCCGACCAGCGCAATGCCCGGCGCATGATGCTCGAAGAAGGCAAAGGCCCCTACTGGCAAGGCAAGGGCTTGCAGCGCATCCTCAAAGTCATGGATGTGGTGGAACAGCAGGGCGACCTGGAGGGGCGCGACCGCCTGCTCGCGCTTGTTAAGGGCCGGGCCCAGCAATGGCTTGCGGGCGAGGGCAACACCTATTTTCATTTGGACAAGGGCCAAGGCACAGTAGCCTCTTACCCAGAAGAATTCTTTGCCGTCGAGCAACTTAACGACCACCATTTCACCTACGGCTATTGGATACGCGCCGCCGCTGAAATCGCGCTGCGCGACCCAAGCTGGGCCGCCAAAGACCAATGGGGCGGCATGATCGATTTGTTGATCGCCGACATTGCCAACCCGGTGCGCGGAAGCGCCGAATTTCCCTTTTTGCGCAACTTTGACCCTTACGAAGCCCACTCCTGGGCTTCGGGCATTGGACTGGGCGACATGGGTAATAACCAGGAATCGTCTTCTGAAGCTATAAATGCCTGGGTGGGCCTCATTTTGTGGGGCGAAATCCATGGCAACAAAGCACTGCGCGATTTGGGTTTGTACCTCTACACCACCGAGATTCAGGGCATCAATCATTACTGGTTCGACATCCACCACCTCGTGCTGCCGCCTGAGTACAAAAACATCGAAGTCAGCCAAGTTTTTGGCGGCATGATCGCGCACAACACTTGGTGGATAGATGATCCGCGCCAGATTAAAGGCATCAACCTGTTGCCCATCACCACGGCATCGACCTACTTGGCCACCGACCCGGCATTCGTCAAGCGAAATATCGAATCGCTCAAGCCCGAAATTGCCACCTTCGAAGCGCGCGGTAAGCGCGTCAACCCGCCAGACATTTGGCAAGACTTGTTTGCTAAATACCTGGCCTTAGCCGACCCCGAGGCCGGCCTTGCCCGCTGGAACCGGTGGGGCTCGTTTGAACTGGGCGAAACCCGTACCCACGCACTGCATTGGATGCTCAGCCTCCAGGAAATGGGCACCCCCGACACCAGCGTGACTGCAGACACCACGCTGTACACCGTGTTCAAGCGCCCAGACGGGCGTAAAACCTATCTGGCCTACAACGCGGGCAAGGCACCGTTACAGGTTCGATTTAGCGACGGCGCAAGTTTGACCGTAGCGCCAGGCGCATTGGCGCGGTCCAAATGAAATTTACTCTAGGGCTGGCAAGTATTCCTGCGACCCTAGCCTTGTTAGCTTGCGGTGGTGGCACCGCACCGGAGGTGACCGCGCCAGCAGACACGCCTAAAAACACCGCGGCTGCGCAACCAACAGGGGGCACGCCCGCATCTGCTGGGGGGAGTACGCCCATGCCATCTACGCCCAGCGCACCAACGACGCCAAACACACCCGTAACGCCGACAGTACCCGCCACAGTAACAAGCAATGGGAAAACTTATCAACTAGCTTGGAGCGATGAGTTTGATACGCCCGGCTTACCCAATAGCACTAAGTGGGCCTATGACACCGAGCGCAATAAACTTGGTTGGTACAACAGTGAGCAGCAGTATTACGCCAGTGGACGCATCCAAAACAGCAGCGTGGCCGATGGTCTATTGACGATCACCGCCATCCGGGAGAGGCTAAGCGGCATAAGTGACTATGGAAACCAAGCCTTCAGTTCGGCGCGACTGTTTACCAAGGAGAAATATTCCTTTACCTATGGGTTTGTAGAGGTCCGAGCCAAACTTCCATGCAGCCTGGGGACCTGGCCCGCCATCTGGATGCTGGGCGCTGGGCCAGGGGTGTGGCCCGATTTTGGAGAAATCGACATCATGGAGCAAGGTGGCGTAAACGCCGCCGATAAACAAACCGTGTTGTTCACCTTCCACATGCGTGACCACTACGGCACGGGTATCAACCAGCGCATTACCTTGGCGGACGCGTGCAAAGCATTTCATCGATACCAGCTGACCTGGAGTGTTGACAAGGTGCAACTGGGCGTAGACGATGCCGTCTACAACACTTGGCCGCGTCCGATCGGATACACCAACAGTAATTGGCCTTTCGACAAACCGCAGTACCTGCTGCTTAACGTGGCCATGGGCGGCACGCTCGGCGGCAACCCGGTCCCTGCCGGATTTATATCCGACAGTATGCAAGTCGACTATGTGCGCGTGTACCAGTGAAAGCGTGAGCCACGAAAAAAGCGCCAAACAAGCGCTTTTTCACGGGTCAAACCTTCGCGCCATGGGCTGAGGAGTTCGCCCGGCCCAAATGCCTACCCATACTAGGGAAACTCCTTATATGACAGCTCCCAGAAAGCTCGTACATTAATGAAAGCGCTTTCAGAAAGCGTATTCACACCTCTATAACGGCCTTTCACCGCCTAACTTGTTATTAACGCCATAAACGGCAAAGTCCATCGCCAGGAGAACCTCGCATGATCAATAAAGCTTACTCACTCACCCTGGCGGCCTTTGCGCTGTTGGTCAGTATTGCACTGAGCGCCTGCGGGGGCGCAGAGGGAGTGGACAGCGTGCCGCCGACCGTCGAGATCAATGGCGCCGAAGCCGCCAACAGCACCATGTTGGTGACTTTCACCTTTAGCGAAGCGATCACCGAAAGCAGCATCACGGCAGATGACGTGACTGTGACTGGCGCCACCAAGGCAGCTAGCGTCACAAAGGTCGACAGCACGCATTGGACCCTTGTGATTACGCCCACTGGCGGCCCCGTTACCGTGACACTGGGCACCAATAAATTCGAAGACCTGGCGCACAACGCCAATGCGGAAAGCGCAAGTTACACGCGACCAATTCTCAATTTTGCTGAAACGGGTGCGAAAGGGTACGGATTTGAAGACCTGGTGAGTGCGGAAATCGTCGACGATCCGGTAACCACCAACGTCGGAAATAGGGTTCTTAAGTTAGTAAAAAACCAAGGTTCAAAGGCATGGGCTGGCGCAAATATCAAAAAATTTGGAACGCAAGACGTGCCTATGTTGCCGGTATTCGATCTAACATCCAGTAAGGTCGTAACGATGCGTAGCTATACAGATGCGGCGATCGGAACCCCCGTCAGCCTGAAGCTGATAGCCTCGGGCGGTGGCTCGATGACTGCTGAGGCGAAAACAAGCAAGCAAAACGCATGGGAAACGTTAACTTTTGATTTCGGCACACGTACCAGCGGGACCTACAGCGCTGCCGCGGAATACAACCAAGCCGCAATATTTCCGTCATGGACAGAAAAATCCGACAAAACAGGATCCGTCTTGTCAGCGGAAAAAACGTTCTATTTCGATGATTTGACATATACGCAGGCCCTAACGCCACTGGTATCTGCAGCTACGCCACCAGACCGTTTGGGCACTAATGTATTTTCTGTTTATGGCGACAAGTACGGCGCGGTATCGGCTTCGTTCGAATTATGGGGCGCGCAGACCGCAGCTTCTGAAATTGGGCAAAGTGACAAAATCAAAAAGTTGGCAAACTTTAACTACATAGGTGTTCCACTCAATCAAACCAAAGACCTATCCCTATTTGACGGATTGCACATCGACTACTGGACTACAAATGTCGCACAGCTATCTCTTACGCTTATTTCCAAAAACGGAAACGCAGCGTCAGTCGAAAAAGCAAAGACAATTACTAGCATTGCTGGCTGGAACAGCATAGACCTCGACTTAGTTAAAGACTTCGGTACGCCCCTTGACTTGGCCAACGTGATACAGATAAAGCTGGCCAACGGTCCGACAGCGCCGGAGCTTACTGGAGGTAACCTCTTTGTCGACAACATTTACTTCTACAAAGATGTGTTTACAGGCACGTTCGCGTCTGACTATGTAGCCGGTAAGAGTAAGGAAGGCGGAACGACTGATTTTTACATGGATTGGGACGGCGCCTACGCAAATGGCGCCAATCCGGAACAGTGGTGGGCTGGTTTTTCTGGCCCGGGCGCGGAGAATCCCAATTTCGGCGCAGTATGGGGCTTAAGCTCAAATGCAAAACCAGGCTGGATGGGGTGGTCTATAAACGCACCCAAAAATCGCACATTGGATCTCGCCGGTTATGCCAATATGGAAATCTATCTATGGGGAGCTTCGGAGCTATTCAAAAACCGAACACCAACGATCACCTATAAGTTGGCCGCCTCAGCGATAGGGAATTGTGTACCAGCAATGCAGGCCACACTTTCCGCCAATAGCGCTGTTCCTAAAAAGTACACTGTTTCGCTAGCTCTAAGCAATTGGACTATGGATTGGGCTAATGGGTGTGGAAAATCGAAGGCGGAGATTCTTGCGTCGGTTGCAACTGTGCATGTTCAATTAGTCGGCGAAAGTCTTCAATTCGTAAATGGTGGCCCCCTTTACGCCAACGGATTGAACATCGGAACCATCACTTTTAAATGAGGCATGTGACTAGTCACGCAAAGTCCAACGTCTTGTGCAATTGGGGACATCGATGTATCCAAAAATGAAACTCTTTACTGCAGTGCTGGTATGCGCCCTCTTAGCGTCCTGTGGTGGTGGCGCGTCGGATGATGAGGCCAACACCGTTGCCGGAACACCTAGTGGCGGCATTGTGGTGGATGGCTATTTGCAACTCGCCAAAATGGTGTGTGATGCCAATGAAAACGGAGCGGCCGACGCGGGAGAATCGGTGACCTACACCGACACCAACGGCAATTACACATTTGCTTCTGGTTGCGCACACACGGTGCTAGCGAGTGGGGGTGTCAACAAAGATACTGGGCTTTCATTTGTAGGGCAAATGCGTTCACCCGCGGGTGCGCCCACCGTCACACCGCTAACGACCTTATTGGCCGCTGGTATGACACAGGAACAAATTGTTGCGGCGCTGAATTTGCCCGCGGGTACCGACGTCCTTACTACGGACCCAGCGGCTACAGATTCAAATGGCAACCTGAAAAATCCGGCTCTAATGAAAAAGACCGTTGCCGTTCAGCAAATGATGCAAAAGGTAACGGAGTTGTTTGCCGAGCTCGGCAGCATGAGTGGAAGCGTAGCCATCAATTCGGTTTACAACAATGTCGCCAGCGCGTTTGCAACGCAGCTTAAAACCGCTGGAGCCGCACTATTTTCGGGCGACACGGTTCAAGAGGGACAGGTTAGCGCAATGATTGGCAAGGCGGTGACCGTTGTGGGCAGCGCTGGGGATGTGGACCAAAAAGTGAAGGACGCACTAACGGCTGCCGGAGGTGCTGCTGCTGTTTCTGCAGTGGTTCAAACAGCCTTGACAGATCAGGCCCAATCCATCATGAAGGCCTCGGACGCCGCTGACTTAACTGCGGTAACGAGAGAAAAACAAAGCAACGCGGGTATTACCGCGTCAGTCAAAGAGAAGGTGAGTCTGGGTGAATTGAAACCTGGGCTTACCGCAGATCAACTTGCAAAGCTTAAATCTGATATTCAATTGGGCGCCGCCATGGCTAGCGGCAATTCAGCGATCATTGACTTTGATGAACAGATTAACGCGTTTTCAAATATTGGCCCCTATGGTGGCGCAAAAATGTCTATTGGCATGGATGCTGTTGCAAAAACCAAAGCATTGAAAATTGAAAAACCGGCTGGGGTGGAGAAATGGGCCGGCGTGTATTTAACGGTCGCGCCTATTAGTTTTTCCGCAGGTAATAAGTCAATTTCTGCACTGGTTTACTCGACACACGCTAATGCAGTTGCGAAGTTGAAAGTAGATACAAGTCCCTCGCTTGGCCAAGGTAATGCGCCGGAAGTAGAAGGAACCATTGTGGAGTCTGCGAATAGCTGGACCAAAGTGACATGGGATTTTTCAAAAAGCGAGGTTCCTTTAAACCTTAATTTGCAATACACAACAATAGCTATCACGCCAGATGCCGATATGACTACCAGCGGGCAGGCGTATTACATTGACAGCATGGCGGTAGCGCCATCAAACAGTGGATATTTGTACCTTGCTAATGACTCGATTGGCTTTACCCCGACAGGCCAAAGTGCGGATGCGGTTGCTTACAGCATGACAAAATTCAAAGGCGATGGCCTGGACGTCAAGTGGCCCATGGCAGATGGCGCTGCATTAAAAATCAATCTACGCGAAAAAGGAACGTTTAATTTCGCAAACGGCCAAGAGCTAAGCGCCGCAATCAGTATTTCTGAAATTGGTCCTAATAAAAACGGGGAACTTCGTGCTGTTGTTGAGAATGTCCAGGTTAGAAAATCAGGCAGCTACATCACTTTAACCATTCCCAATCTACCGCGGGCCATGGTGTATGCAGTTTCAAGTAACGGTAACACTAAATCAGTTATCGACTTTGCGGCAAAGGTCCAGGGCATTCGCAACACCTTGACCGCATCCGCAAATACCGTCAGTACAGTCGGGTTTGGTGAAGTCGTTAACTACGCCATTGGCAAATTGAGTAACCGCTTTTCAGATATGTCGTTAATGCGTGGTAAGTACAAGCTCACTATGGTGGTCAGCGAGTTGCCGCTGCGCAAAGAAGACGGTACAGCCTTTGAGGCTATGTCGATGACCGTTCCCACCAAGCTGTCGAACGGCGGTGGTATCGATCAGTCGGTTGGAGTTACCGGCGCAGGCTTGACGGGATATATCAATCTGGTTGATTAAGTCGGCCTTCCGGCGAATACACTTTCGCTTCAACGAGTTGGAAGCGAAAGTGCGGAATAGGACAACCAAATACCTTGCGTTCTCCCTTTGCCTGGCAACTGGCCAGGCTTGGGCCGCGCCGTCAGATGCCCTGCTACTAGCAGCGCCTGCTCCTGACGGTGCCTTTGGCTTTCTAAATATCAGTACAAACCGCATGAACGCGGATTTGGACTTTTTCAAATTGCGAAGTGCGGCGATCAACCCGGACGATGTGACGACAAGTTACGCGGCTAATCGCCTGGCTGGTGGCCTTCGTCTGGGCCCCCGTGCTTGGCTTGATGGCGCCTTGGGTGAGCGGGAACTTGAGGATACCGGCGGCAAGTACCGCTACACAAGTTGGCAGGTAGCGGCACAGTACCAATGGATGGAATCTGAGGGTTGGTGGCCTGCCGCAGCGGTACGCATGGGGGCCTGGGGTAATTACGCTAATGCAACCCAATCCGTCCGGCCAGTCGTACTGCCGGGTGCTCGCCTGAACAGTGTCACCATTGGGCGCCCTGAGGATCAGCAATTACAAATTGACCTCATAGGAAGCTGGAATGTCACGTCGCAGACTCAATTTAGTGCGATTGCTAGCGCTGGTCGCAGCCAGTTGAGTTACAAGTCATTATCCGCCAGGACCAGCATTGACGGTTGCGAGTACAAGCTCGGCTTTACTGGAAATGCTTTTCATGGCGTGCTGGCTTCGCCATGTACTGGTATTTATCTCAAGGAAATATATGATGACTCAGGTGCCTTGGGAATCAATGTGGCAGATGAAATTGCCTGGAGTGCAAATTTCGTTCAATTAGGATTCAATAGTCGATGGAACAGTGGCCCCTGGACTCTGCGTGCAGGCTATTTAGCGTTCAAGACAGAGCGCAAAGAAGTTGACTCCATTTTGGCCTCCAGAGGGAAAAAAGCATATACCTTCAGCCACACGGTGGTAGTGGACGCGGCCTACGAAATCATGCCCCATTGGAGCGTGTTCGCCTCCGCGCAATTTGGCAGTAATGGTGTTTTCAATGAGCTGCCGGTGAGCTATAACACTAGTACCGCCTCGAGGTTTGATAGCGCCTACTCATTGATTGGCCTGGGCACCCGCTTGGATTTCTAGCTAAACTGACCACCATCACTCTTGCGAGCAATGTTTGTGAAAGCTTTAAATACTATATTTATTAGGCAGAACGGGCGCTTGGGCCCATCATTGTCTTTGATGCAACGCGGCTTTACCCTGATCGAGCTGATGGTGGTGCTGCTCATCATCGGCGTGCTGGCCGCCTTGATCGTGCCCAATGTGCTCGACAGGGCAGACGACGCCAAGGTCACAGCGGCCAAGGCCGATATCAGCAACCTGATGCAAGCGCTCAAGATGTACCGCCTGGACAATGGCCGCTACCCCAGCGCCGAGCAAGGCCTGGCCGCGCTGGTGACCAAGCCCAACCTGGAGCCCATGGCGCCCAACTGGAAGAAAAACCTGGACCAGTTGCCCAATGACCCCTGGGGCAAGCCCTATGTCTATCTCAACCCCGGCATCAAGGCGGAAATCGATGTCATGTCCTTTGGCGCAGACGGTCAGTCCGGCGGCGAGGGCAAGAATGCGGACATCGGCAGCTGGCAGCCTTGAGCGGCGCCTAGTCCGCCGTACCGCGCGCGCTGGGGGGCAGCGCGGCTTCACCCTGATCGAGCTGATGGTGGTGGTGCTGATCGTGGCGCTGGCCTCGGGCATGGTGGTCTTTAGTTTGCGCGATACCCAGGGCATCGCCCTCGAGCGCGAAGGGCAGCGCCTGGCAGCCCTATTGGAATACGCGCGCGCGCAGTCCCGCCTACAAGGCACGCCAGTGCGCTGGCGCGCCACGCGCAACGGCTTTGCCTTAGAAGGCCTGAACAAACCCGTACCCGAGCAGCCCTGGCTAAGCCAAGACACCCGCGTGTTGGACGTGCTGCCGCGCAATCCAGCCATTGACTCCGCCAGCCTGGCCGCGCTAGCCCTGGGCCCGGAACCGGTGCTTGCACCGCAATCGGTGCTGCTGGGCTCGGGCCAGACGCCGGGCAATACGGTGCGCATAGCCACCGATGGCGTGCGGCCCTTTGCCATCGTGCCCGCCGATCTTGCAGTGCCCGCCAACACAGGACGCGCGCCATGAACCATGGGCTTAAAGCGCCATCGCCCTTAGCCCGTGGCTTCACCTTAATTGAAGTGCTGGTAGCCCTGACCATCGTGGCCGTGGCGCTCATGGCCGGTATGAAAGCCAGCGGCGCCTTGACGCTGCATGCGCAGCGCCAAACCGATGTGTTGCTGGGCCAGATGTGTGTGGAAAACGTATTGCACCAAATGCGCTTATCGCGCCAGATGCCCGGCGTGGGCCAAAGCAGTCGCGAATGCCAACAGGGCACGCAGACCTATACCGTCGCGCTGGATGTGCAGCCCACGCCCAACCCCAATTTCGTACGCGTCGATGCCCTGGTGCGCAATGCCACCGAGCCGGTGCTGCGCCTGACCACCATCATGGGCCGCAACTGATATGCAGCGCGGCTTTACGCTTATTGAATTGTTGGTAGCGTTGGTGTTGATGGCCGTCATGGCCGCTTTAAGCTGGCGCGGCTTTGATGCCATGCAGCGCAACCAAACGAGCCTTGCGCGCCATTCCCAGGAAGTGCTGAGCCTGCAGAATGGCCTAGCGCAATGGACCGCAGATCTGGAGGCCATAGAAACCCAGCCCGGACAAAGCAGCATGGATTGGGATGGCCGCGCGCTGCGCCTGCTGCGCCGGGGTAGCCAAAGCGCGGGCGAAGGCTTGTACGTGGTGGCCTGGGCGCAAGGCCAGCGGGCGCAAGGCAGCGTGTGGCTGCGCTGGTCCTCGCCGCCGCTCACCAACCGTGCGCAAATGTTGGCCGCCTGGAGCCAGGCCGCTTTGTGGGCCCAAAACCCTGGCGATGCCGAGCGCCTGCGCGAGGTCGTCATTGCGCCCATGAGCAGCTGGCAAATTGTGTATTACCGAGGCGGCGCCTGGTCCAATCCGCTTTCAAGTGCTGACCAGGTCAGCGCTGCCCCTGTCACACCGGCTGCGCCGGTCACCGTTGCCAGTGGAGCGGTCACGGAGGCACCCAAGCAAGAGGCAGCTAGCGACGCCGGCAAAGGTTTGTTGGGGGCCTTGGCCGGTGCTGTGCCCGCTGCCGCTAGCCAAGCCGCCAATGCACCAGCGCAAACCAAGACCGAGGCCCTGCCCGACGGCGTGCGCTTGGTGCTGACCTTGCCCGATGGCGGCGCGATCAGCGGCACCCTCACGCGCGATTGGTCGCGCGCCGGATTGGGCGGCTCATGATGCAGCGCAGCCCAGCCCGACGCCACCAAAGCGGCGTGGCTATTTTGATGGCCATGCTCACGGTGGTGCTGGTGGCCACCCTGGCCTCGGCGGCGCTCTGGCAACAGTGGCGCGCCATCGAAATCGAAAGCGCCGAACGCAGCCGCGCCCAATCCGGCTGGATTTTGCAAGGCGCGCTCGATTGGGCGCGTTTGATATTGGCGGAAGATGGGCGCAAAGGCGGCTCGGATAACCTGACCGAGCCTTGGTCCATGCCCCTGGAGGCGGCGCGCCTGTCCACTTTTTTGGCGGTGGACCGCAGCGACGCTATCTTGGCCGACCAGACCGGTAGCGCCTTGCTGTCGGGCCAGATGTTTGATTTGCAATCGCGCCTGAACCTGCGCAACCTCATCGTGGGCGACAAAGTGCATGCGCCCACCGCAGCGCAGTTCGCCCGCCTGTTCACCATCCTGAACCTGCCTAATCAGGAATTGACTTTGCTTCTGAACGGCCTGCTTAGTGCGCAGCAGGCCAGCAATGCGCCGTTGGGCGTGGCCGTGCAGGCGCCGCTGGTGCCGCAAACCGTGGACCAACTCGCCTGGCTGGGCCTGAGCAGCAACACCATTGCCCAATTGCGCCCTTATGTAACGGTGCTGCCCGAGAACACCAAAATTAATCTCAACACCGCGTCCGACATCGTGCTGCGCGCCGCCGTTGTCGGCTTGGATGCGGCCTCGGCACAACAACTGCTGCAAAAACGCAGCAACAAACCCTGGGAGACCTTGGACGATTTTGTACAAGCCGCAGGCCTGTCGGCTAAGTTACTCGACACCGAAGGCCTGGCCACACAAACCCGTTTTTTTGAAGTGCGCGGCACGCTGGAATTGGATGGGCAGCCGGTGCATGTGATGACGCTTACACAGCGCGACGGCCAGCGGGTACGCATCCTGCGCCGCGAGCGCACGGTGGCGCATGCGCCCAGCGTTGAATCCATGGCGGCAAGCCCCAATAGCGCGCCGCCTGCGCCCCCAAGGCCCTAGCATGCGCAAGCCCCGCCCCCGCAGGCCTGCCGCCTACAATCCCTGCAGCGATTGAATCCATGGCCATTTTGATCATTACCCTGCCCGCGCAAGCACTCAAGTCCGCGACCCAGCTTGACTATGTGATCAGCCGCGACGGTACGGCCCTGGACACCCAGTCCAGCGCGCCCTGGTCGCTGCTACCGGCCAGCGCCCGCGCCGCCCAGGCCACGCAAGTGGTGCTGGTGCTGCCCGTGGAGCGTGTGTCCTGGCACCAAGTGCAATTGCCGCCGGGCGCCGCCCGCTCCGCGCGCTTACGCGCCGTGCTCGAAGGCTTGGTCGAAGACCAGTTGCTCGACGATGTGGCCGATCTGCATCTCGCGCTGCAACAGCCGCTGCCCGCACAAGGCCCGGCCTGGCTCGCCGCTTGCGATAAGGCCTGGTTGCTCGACTGTGTGCGCGAAGTGGAGCAGGCCGGTTTCGACATCTCAGCGCTGGTGCCCGAACTGGCGCCGCCCGCTTTGGGTGCTGGCGCTGCCGCTTCAGTCCAGCTCTATGCCTTAGACAGCCCGCAAGGCCCGCAGTGGGTGCATAGCAGCGCCGCTGGCCTGACACGCTGGCCTTTGCAAGCCGCAGCGCTGGCCGCCATCAAACCCGCCGACGATGTACCGGTTTGGGCCGAGCCCGCCGTCGCTGCCCAGGCCGAAGCGCTGTTGGGGCGCCCCCTGTTTTTGCAAAACAGCGCCCAGCGCGCATTACTGGCCAGCCAAGGCGCATGGGATTTGGCGCAGTTTGGCATCGTCGCATCTCGCGGCGGTCGCAGCTTTAGGCGTATGGCCCAAGGGCTGCAACAGTTTTCCAGTGCGGCGCGTTGGCGCCCGGTGCGCTGGGGTTTGTGGGCTTTGTTGCTGGTGCAGGTGCTGGGGCTAAATTTGTACGCCTACCAGCAGCAAGCCGCAGTGAGCCAAGAGCGCCGCGCTATGCAAGCGGCCTTTACCAGCACCTTCCCCAAGGTGCAAGCCGTGGTGGATGCACCGGTGCAAATGCAGCGCGAAGTCGATCAACTGCGCCAGCGCAGCGGCCAGTTGGCTCCCGATGACGCCGAAGTCATGCTCAGCGCGCTCATGCAAAGCGCCAACTTCCCCGCGGCACCCACTGCCATTCACTACCAAGGCGGGGAACTCAAAATCGAGGGCTTGCAGCTGCCCGCTAGCGCACTGGCCGAATTGACCCGCGCCATGCAAGCACGCGGCTACCAGTTGCAAGCGCAGGGCGCTGCGCTGTCCATGCGCGCAAGGGGCGCACCATGATGCAGTCCCTGCGCAATGCCTGGCAAGCCCGCTGGTCGCAAGCCAGCGCGCGCGAGCAAACTTTGGTGCGTATTGCCATCAGCGTGTTGCTGCTGGCGACTTTGTGGTTTATCGCGCTGCGCCCGGCCTGGGTCGGCTTAAAGGCGGCGCGTGCCCAAGCCCCGGTGGTGCGTGCGCAGTACGAACAAGTCTTGCAATTACAAGCCCAGGCCAATGCCTTGCGCGCCCAAGCAAGCGGCGCGCCGGTCGATGCCAAAGCGGTGTTGCAAAGCGCTTTAATTGGCCTAGAAAAAAATGCACGTTTGGCCGTGCAAGCCGAACGCGCTACCGTCAGTTTCAAAGACGCCAAGCCCGAGGCACTAGCGCGTTTCCTAGAGCAGGCGCGCCTGACGGCGCACACCAGCACCCAAGAGATGCACCTCAGCCAAGCCGGTGGTCTGTGGACGGGTAACTTGGTCTTGCTGCTGCCCGCGGCGGGCGGGCCCTGAAGCTTGTGGCATTGCGCAGCACCATGGCAATGACAACTTCCGCTTTTTCAGCTGCGCCGGGCCACCGTGCGCCCTGGCGCTGGTTGGTGGCGGGTGTTTTGGGTGGCCTGTGTGTGGCGCTGCTTTTTTTTGCACCGGCACGCTGGCTAGCGGCGCAATTGGGCCAGGCCAGTGAAGGGCGCTTGCGCCTTTCTGATGCCCAAGGCACGGTGTGGTCCGGCTCAGGCCAGCTGAGCCTGCACGGCGGGCAGGGCAGCAACGATGCCAGCGTGTTGCCGGGCCGGGTGCAATGGCGATTACTACCGACCCTGGGCGCGCTAGACCTCGAGCTGCGCGCCGACTGTTGCACCCCCGAAGGTTTGAATGTCCACATCGTGCCTTCCTGGAGCGGTGTGCGCCTGCAAGTGGCAGATCGCCAGTCGCACTGGTCGGCGCAATGGCTGGCAGGGCTGGGCACGCCCTGGAATACCATCCGCCCCGAGGGCCAGCTGCTCTTGCAAAGCAGCGGCTTTGTGGTGCAATGGGTTGCAGGGCGCATTTCTTGGCAAGGCGTTTTGCAAATCGACGCGCTGGACATGGCCTCGCGCCTATCCACGTTGCGGCCCATGGGCAGTTACCGATTGCGTTTGCAGGACGGGCCGTCGTCGCAATTGGAGTTGAGTACCTTGCAAGGCGGTTTGCACTTGCAAGGCAGCGGCCAATGGACAGGCGGCAAATGGCGTTTTGAGGGCGAGGCCAGTGCCGCGCCCGACCGGGAGGAGGCGCTGGCCAATCTCCTGAACATCATCGGGCAGCGCAGAGGTGCACGCTCGATCATCAAACTGGGTTGAAATTTCATGACAGCTTTCGCACATTTCAAAACGTCGGGTTTTTTAGCGGCCATCGGCCTGCTGCTGTGCTGCGCTTGTCTGGCTCCGGCGCAGGCGCAGTCGGCCGCTCCGGCACCGGCGGCCTCTGCCCCTGCAAAGGCGGACACGGTGTACAAACGTGGCGACCACATTACCCTCAATTTCAACGCCGCTGACATCGAGGCCGTGGCCCGCACCATGGGCGTGATTTCGGGTATGAATGTGGTGGTCGATCCGCGCGTCAAAGGCCAGATCACTTTGGTCAGCGAAAAATCGGTTAGCCCGCAGGTGGCGATGGCGCAATTCCTGACCAGTTTGCGCATGCAGGGCTTTACCATGGTGGAGTCGGCGGGCTTGTTCAAAGTCGTGCCCGAGGCCGATGCCAAGTTGCAAAGCGCAGCGGTTGAAACCAACGAAAGCGCGCCCAAAGGCGCACCCGGCGCACAAATTGCCACGCAGATTTTTAAGCTCAATTTTGAGTCGGCCAACAACCTAGTCACCATACTGCGCCCGCTGATCAGCCCCAATAACACTATCAACGCCAACCCGGTCAACAACTCGCTGGTGATCACCGATTACGCGGACAATTTGCGCCGCATTGCGCGCATCATCACTGCGCTCGATGTCAGCAATGCCACGGATGTAGAAGTGATTGAACTGAAGAACGCCATCGCGGTGGATTTGGCACCCTTGGTCACGCGTTTGCTGGAATCCGGTGGCGTAGCCGGTGCGGCGCCTGGTGGTGTGGCCGATGGCGGCTTTAAGAACACGGTGATTGCCGAGGCACGCAGCAATTCGCTGCTGGTGCGTGCCGCCAACGGGGCGCGCATGGCGCAAATTAAATCGCTGGTAGAAAAGCTAGACCGCGCCTCCAACCAGGGCAATGGCGAGGCGGGCATCTTGCGTGTGGTCAGCCTCAAAAACGCTGACGCCACCAAGCTGGCCGCCACACTGCGTGCTGCCATGGGCGCTGGCAGTGCCGGCGCGCAAGCCACCCCTGCTGCGGGCGGCGCCCCAGGCCAGGCGAGCGCCCCGGCCACCACCACGGGCGGCCAGGTACAAGCCGATGTAGCAACCAACTCGCTCATCATCACCGCGCCGGACCCGCAGTACCGCCAGTTGCGTGAAGTTATTGACATGCTGGACGGGCGCCGCGCGCAGGTGTTTATCGAAAGCCTGATCGCCGAAGTCAGTTCCGACAAAGCCGCCGACTTTGGCGTGCAATGGCAGGGCGCTTTGGGCAAGGTAGGTGATGGCACTGTAGGGGTTCTGGGTACCAACTTTGCAACCGGTGGTTCGAATATCATTAGTTTGGCGGCAGGCGCTGCCACGGGTGCGGCGCTACCCAAGCCTGGTTTGAATATCGGCATCGCCACGCAGTACGACGGTAAATATGTGCTGGGTGCACTGGCGCGTTTTCTGGAAACTTCGGGCTCGGGTAATGTGCTCTCCACGCCTAATTTGCTGACCCTGGACAATGAAGAGGCCAAGATCGTGATCGCGCAAAACGTGCCCTTTGTCACCGGCCAGTTCACCAACACCGGCACCGGCAATGGCGCGGTCAACCCCTTCCAAACTATTGAGCGCAAAGATGTGGGCCTGACACTTAAGGTCAAGCCGCAAATCAGCGCCAACGGCACGGTCAAGCTGACGATTTACCAAGAAGTATCGGCAGTCGATAGCAGCTCGGCTTCCAGCGCCAACGGCCCCACGACCAATAAGCGCACCATCGAATCTAACGTGCTGGTCGATGACGGCTCGGTGGTGGTGCTAGGCGGTTTGTTGCAAGACAACTTCACGGGTAACACCGACAAAATACCCGGCCTGGGTGACTTGCCCTTGTTTGGCAGCTTGTTCAAGAGCAATTCGCGCACGCGCAAAAAATCCAACCTCATGGTGTTTTTACGTCCGGTAGTGGTGCGCGATGCCGCGTCCAGCGACCGCTTGTCCATGGAGCGCTACGAGCAAATGTTGGGTGGTATGAAAGAAGCGCAACCCGCGCCCAGCCAAACCACGCCCATCAACGAAGGCCCGGTACTGCCCGTGTTGCCTGCTAAAAACTGATATGCGCTACCCCCTGCCTTATGCGTTTGCGCGCACCCAGCAAATGCTGCTGGAGGATGCGGGCGATCAGCTCACGCTGCATGTGCATGCCGCCTCGCTGCCCGGTGGCTTGAGCGAGGTGATGCGCAAATACCCGGTGGCGTCGGTGCAAACCCATAGCGCGCCCGACCTGGTGCAGCGCATCAGCGCCGCTTATGCCCAAGGCGAATCGAGCGCAGCGGCAGTGGTGAGCGAAGTGGAGGGAGAAGCCGATCTCACGCGCATGATGCAAGACTTGCCGGCTATCGAAGATTTGCTGGAAACCTCGGACGATGCGCCCATCATCCGCATGCTCAATGCCTTGCTCACCCAGGCCGCGCGTGACGGCGCCAGCGACATCCATATCGAAGCTTTTGAGCGCCATTCGGTAGTGCGCTTTCGGGTCGATGGCAATTTGCGCGAAGTGGTGCAGCCCAACCGGGCCTTGCACGCGGCGCTGATTTCGCGCCTCAAAATCATGGCCGAGCTGGACATTGCCGAGCGCCGCTTGCCGCAAGACGGGCGTATCTCGCTGCGCATAGGCACACGGGCGGTTGATGTGCGTGTCAGCACCTTGCCCAGCGCCCACGGCGAGCGCGCGGTGCTGCGTTTGCTGGACAAAAGCGAGAGCAAACTCAGCCTCGAATCGGTGGGCATGCAAGGCGATGTGCTGGCGCGCTTTAGCCACTTACTGTCGCAGCCGCACGGCATTATTTTGGTGACCGGCCCCACCGGTTCGGGCAAGACTACAACGCTGTATGCCGGTTTGCAGCGCCTTGATACCCAAGGCAGCAACATCATGACGGTAGAAGACCCGATTGAGTACGAGCTGCCCGGCGTGGGCCAGACCCAGGTCAATGCGAAGATTGATCTGACTTTTGCCAAAGCCTTGCGTGCTATTTTGCGCCAGGACCCGGACGTGATCATGATCGGCGAGATACGCGATTTCGAAACCGCGCAAATTGCAATTCAGGCCTCGCTCACCGGCCACTTGGTGCTGGCGACTTTGCACACCAACGATGCCGCCAGCGCCGTCACCCGCCTGACCGATATGGGTGTGGAGCCTTTCCTGCTGAGTTCCTCGCTGCTGGGCGTGCTGGCGCAGCGCCTGGTGCGCAAGCGCTGCACCGCATGTGCAGGTGCAGGCTGCGCCACTTGCGGGCATACCGGCTACGCCGGGCGCACCGGCGTGTTTGAGCTGCTGCTCACCGATGACGCCATCCGCGCGCAAATCCATAGCCAGGCCTCCGAGGCCGATATCCGCCAAGCGGCATTGGCCAGCGGCATGGTGCTGATGCGCGAAGACGGCCAGCGCTTGGTCGACACCGGCATCACCACCCGCGAAGAATTGCTGCGCGTGACGCGCGACTAAGCGCGCACCGTATCGCGCCAGCGTATCCCTAGCGAATTAGCCGCCCACCATGCCCTCCTACGCTTTTGAAGCCCTCAGCGCCGACGGCCAAACCCGCAAGGGCACGCTGGAGGCGGACTCGGCCAAATCGGCGCGTACCCAGTTGCGCACCCAGGGGCTGGTGCCGCTGAGCGTGGAGGCGGTACAAGCCGCTAAGGCTGGCAGCGCCGGGGCCCTATTTACACGCCGCGTGTTTGGTTCGCAAGCGCTGTCGGTGTGGACGCGCCAGCTGGCGGGTTTGGTGGTTTCGGGCCTGCCGCTGGAGCGCGCACTGGCCTCACTGAGCAGCGAAGCCGAAAGCGAAGCCGAGCGCAATTTGGTGGCCGATTTGCGCGCCGAAGTCAACAGCGGCAGCACTTTTGCGCGCGCGCTGTCGCAGCACCCGCGCGAGTTTTCGGTGATTTACGTGGCGGTGGTTGGCGCGGGTGAGCAAAGTGGTAATTTGGGCTTGGTGCTGGAGCACCTGGCGCAAGACCTGGAAGACCAGCAAGTGCTCAACGCCAAGCTTTTGGGCGCGGCTTTGTACCCGGCCATCGTCAGCCTGGTGGCCCTGGCCATCGTCTTGTTTTTGGTTACTTATGTGGTGCCGCAAGTGGCCAGCGTGTTTGCCGGCAGCAAACGCGCGCTGCCGTTTTTAACCGTGCTGATGCTGGGCATCAGCGATGTGGTGCGCAGCTATGGCTGGCTGATGCTGGGTGCCGTGGTGGCGGGCAGCGTCGCTGCGCGTTGGGCACTGCGCGCGCCCGAACTGCGCTATCGCTTTGACGCGGCCTGGCTGGGCCTGCCCATCATCGGGCGGCTTTCGCGCAGCTACAACGCAGCGCGCTTTGCCAGTACCTTGGCGATGTTGGCGGCCGCCGGGGTGCCGATTCTCAAAGCCTTGCAGGCGGCTTCTGACACCTTGAGCAACCAGGCCATGCGCCGCGATGCACAAGACGCATTGGTTGCCGTGCGCGAAGGCGCTCCGCTGGCTTCGGCCTTGGCCCAGAAAAAACGCTTTCCCGGTTTGCTGTCTATGTTTGCGCGCTTGGGCGAGCAAACCGGCCAATTGCCCCTCATGTTGCAACGCGCCGCCAGCCAGCTCAGCAGCGAAGTACAACGCCGCGCCATGCAGCTGGCCACGCTGCTCGAGCCCTTGCTCATCGTGTTTATGGGCCTGGTCGTGATGCTGATCGTGCTGGCCGTCTTGCTGCCCATCATCCAGATGAATCAGCTGGTTCGCTAAGTCAGCGCGCGCCAGCGTGTCACCTTACGCGGCCAGCGCGCTGCGCATTTGGTCGATAACGGCTTTGTAGTCCGGCTTGCCAAAGATCGCGCTGCCGGCCACAAAAGTGTCGGCCCCGGCGTCGGCCACGCGCCGAATGTTGTCGGTCTTGATGCCGCCATCAACTTCCAGGCGTATGTCTTTGCCGCACGCATCTATGCGTTTGCGCACATCGGCAATTTTGCGCAGCGCTGAATCGATAAAGCTCTGGCCGCCAAAGCCCGGGTTCACGCTCATGATCAAAATCAAATCGATGTCATCGATTACCCAGTCCAACACGTCCAGCGGCTCGGCCGGGTTAAACACCAGCCCGGCTTTCACGCCTTTGGCTTTGAGCGCCTG
>CANFJQ010000018.1 GCA_947447615.1 Comamonadaceae bacterium | reverse complement strand
GTCAGCGTGGGCCGCACATCGGCGATGCTGGCAAAGGCCGAAACAATCAGGGAAACCGGCGAGCTGACTTTCTTCGCGTTGCCGTCTTCGTCCTTCCATTGCGTGCGCATGGACAGCGAATCTTTACCTACCGGAATCGAGATGCCCAAAGCGGGGCACAGGTCCAAGCCCACGGCCTGCACCGTGGCGTAAAGCGCCGCATCTTCACCGGCATCACCGCAGGCGGCCATCCAGTTGGCAGACAGTTTGACGCGCGGCAATTCAATGGGTGCGGCCAGCAAATTGGTAATCGCCTCGGCAATCGCCATGCGGCCCGAAGCCGGCGCATCGATCACCGCCAGCGGCGTGCGCTCGCCCATGGACATGGCTTCGCCGGCAAAGCCTTTGAAATCGGCCAATGTGACCGCGCAATCGGCCACCGGCACTTGCCAGGGCCCGACCATTTGGTCGCGATGGCTCAGGCCGCCCACGGTGCGGTCACCAATCGTCACCAAAAAGCGCTTGGACGCCACCGTGGGGTGCGACAACACCGCCGTCACGGCACTTTGCAAAGTGGCGCCGCTTAAATCCAGCGGCGCAAAGTCGCGGCGCAGGGTTTTCACATCGCGGTGCATCTTGGGCGGCTTGCCCAGCAACACGTCCATCGGCATATCCACCGGCGACGGAGCACCTGCATCGGCCACGACGAGCTGGCGGTCTTCGGTCGCCACGCCCACCACCGAAAACGGGCAGCGCTCGCGCTCGCACAAGGCGGTAAATAGGGGCAAAGCGTCGCTAGCGATTGCCAGCACATAGCGCTCCTGGCTTTCGTTGCACCAAATTTCTTTGGGCGCCATGCCCGACTCTTCCAGCGGCACAGCGCGCAAGTCAAAGCGGGCGCCGCGACTGGCGTCGTTGCTCAGTTCGGGGAAGGCATTGGACAGACCGCCAGCACCCACATCGTGGATCGCCAAAATCGGGTTGGCGTCCGCGCCCATCAGCCAGCATTGGTTAATCACTTCTTGCGCCCGGCGCTGGATTTCGGGGTTGCCGCGTTGCACCGAATCAAAATCTAGCTCGGCCGCATTGGCGCCCGTCGCCATGGAACTGGCCGCGCTGCCGCCCATGCCGATACGCATGCCAGGCCCACCCAGTTGCACCAGCAAACTACCGGCGGGAAACAGTTTTTTATGCGTTTGTGCCGCATCGATCACGCCCAGGCCCCCAGCGATCATGATGGGCTTGTGGTAGCCGCGCTGCACCGTGTCTTGGGCGCTTTGGGCGCTTTGTTCGAACTCGCGGAAATAACCCAGCAAATTGGGGCGTCCAAATTCATTGTTAAACGCGGCCCCGCCCAAAGGCCCTTCGATCATGATTTGCAAAGGGCTGGCGATATGCGCGGGTTTGCCGTAGCCGCCCTGCCCATCCCAGCGCAAGGTGGACACGGTAAACCCGGTCAGCCCGGCTTTGGGCTTGGAGCCGCGCCCGGTAGCGCCCTCGTCGCGGATCTCGCCACCTGCGCCGGTGGAGGCGCCGGGAAATGGCGAAATCGCGGTCGGGTGGTTATGCGTTTCCACCTTCATCAAGATGTGTTGCAGGGCCTCGGTTTTGATGTACGGCGGCGACTGCTGTGCGCCCTGGGCTGAGCCTGGACGGGGCGCAAAGCGCTCTATGGCAGCACCTTCCATGACCGAGGCATTGTCCGAGTAGGCCACCAACATATGCTGCGGATGGGTCTTGTGCGTATGGCGAATCATGCCGAACATGCTGCTGGCCTGGGCTAGACCATCGATGCTGAAATCCGCGTTAAAAATTTTGTGGCGGCAGTGTTCGCTATTGGCCTGCGCAAACATCATGAGTTCCACATCCGTGGGATTGCGCTGCAATCGGACAAAGGCCTGGTGCAGATAGTCGATTTCGTCCTCGGCTAGGGCAAGGCCAAATTGCACATTGGCCTTCACCAAGGCCGCGCGCCCGCCGCCCAGCACATCGCAATAGTCCATGGGCGTGGCAGGTAAGGCTAAAAATAAGCGCTCGACCTGCGCACGCTCGCGCCACACGCTTTCGGTCATGCGGTCATGCAAGCAGGCGGCGACGCCTTGCAGCTGCGCTTCGTTCAAGCTGCCCGATGGGCCGAGCCAGGATTTGACATGCACCCGGTATTCGACCGCGCGCTCGATCCGGCGAACGGCAAAACCGCAGTTATGGGCAATATCGGTGGCTTTGGACGCCCAGGGCGACAAAGTGCCCAAGCGGGGCGACACCAGTAAAACCTCGCCACTTTGCTGCTTGGAGGCTGGTTCGCCATAAGTCAGCAAGGCGCCTAAGCGCTCTTGTAGGCCGGGTTCGGGCGGGCTATCGGTGGCCACCCAATGGACATATCGGGCGTCAATCGCGCTGATTTTGTCGTGAACTCGCTGTAATTGCGCCAGTAACTGCTGGCTACGGAATGGGCTGAGGGCGTTGCCGCCTTCGAATGTGCTGATGTGGAGCGTCACGGTGCAAGGCCGGCTGGAGGGAATAGGCAATTTTAGCGGTGCCATGCGCTTGGGCCCTGCGGCTCCTGGATGGGCATACCCACCGCTGAGCCACCGGTTGCGCGGCCCGAGGCCTTAGACCGAATACGCCTGGCGGGGCGGCAAGTAAACTGGGGATTTTCAACGCCTTACGAACCGCGCCATGACCGATAAAACCATTCCCATCCTGCCCATTAACCGCCGCAGCGCCAACATCACCGAAGGTAAATCGCGCGCGCCCAACCGCTCCATGTACTACGCCATGGGCTACGAGGAAACCGACTTCAAAAAACCCATGGTCGGCGTGGCCAACGGGCACAGCACCATTACCCCTTGCAATAGCGGCTTGCAAAAATTGGCGGACGCGGCTATCGCGGGTATCGAGGAGGCGGGCGGCAATGCCCAGGTCTTTGGCACGCCCACCATCTCTGACGGCATGGCCATGGGCACCGAGGGCATGAAATATTCCCTGGTCAGCCGCGAAGTGATTTCCGATTGCATCGAGACCTGCGTGCAGGGGCAATGGATGGACGGCGTGGTGGTCATCGGCGGCTGTGACAAAAACATGCCCGGCGGCTTGATGGGCATGCTGCGTGCCAACGTGCCGGCAATTTATGTCTACGGCGGGACGATTTTGCCCGGCAGCTACAAAGGCCAAGACCTCAATATCGTCAGCGTCTTCGAAGCCGTGGGCCAAAACGCCGCCGGCAATTTGAGCGACTTTGATCTGCACGAGATCGAGCAGCGCGCCATTCCCGGCCCCGGCTCTTGCGGCGGCATGTACACGGCCAACACCATGTCCAGCGCCTTCGAGGCGCTGGGCATTTCGCTGATTTATTCCAGCACGATGGCCAATCCGCACGACGAAAAGCTCAACTCGGCCAAAGCGTCTGCCCAGGTGCTGATCGAAGCGATCAAGAAAGACATCAAACCGCGCGACATCGTGACGCGCAAGTCCATTGAAAACGCAGTCGCCGTCATCATGGCCACCGGTGGCTCCACCAACGCCGTGCTGCACTTTTTGGCCATTGCCCATGCTGCTGGCGTGGAGTGGACGATTGAAGACTTCGAGCGCGTACGCGTCAAAACGCCGGTCTTGTGCGACCTCAAACCCAGCGGCAAATACCTGGCCGTGGACCTGCACCGCGCTGGTGGCATTCCGCAGGTGATGAAGACCTTGCTGGTGGCTGGACTGCTGCACGGCGACTGCCTGACGATCACCGGCCAAACCATTGCCGAAGTGCTCGCCGACATCCCCGATGCGCCGCGCGCCGACCAGGACGTGATCCGCCCAATCAGCAATCCGATGTACGCCCAGGGCCACCTGGCGATATTGAAAGGCAACCTCTCGCCCGAAGGCTGTGTAGCCAAAATCACCGGCTTGAAAAAACCCGTAATGACCGGCCCGGCCCGCGTGTTTGACGACGAGCAATCGGCGCTCAAAGCGATTCTGGCTGGCAAGATCGTCGCTGGCGACGTGATGGTTTTGCGCTACCTAGGCCCCAAAGGCGGCCCCGGTATGCCCGAAATGCTGGCGCCCACCGGCGCGCTCATCGGCGCGGGCTTGGGCGAGAGCGTGGGTCTGATTACCGATGGCCGTTTTTCCGGCGGTACCTGGGGCATGGTGGTCGGCCATGTGGCGCCCGAAGCGGCGGTCGGCGGCACGATTGCCTTTATTCACGAAGGCGACTCGATCACCATCGACTCGCATGCCTTGCTGCTGCAACTCAACGTGCCGGACGAAGAAATCGCCAAACGCCGCGCCGCCTGGACAGCCCCTGCACCGCGCTACACACGTGGCGTGCAAGCCAAGTTCGCTTTCAATGCCTCCACCGCCAGCAAAGGCGCAGTGCTGGACGACTATTAAAAATACCTAATGGGGCCGGGCGCTGCTTAGTACCCCTAGCGTCAAGAACGCCGGATGGCCTGCACTTGCAGGTCGGCCGTGCCATCGGATAAACGGGCTTGCACCCGCTGGCCTGTTTGCATTTGGGCGGTGCCTGTCAGGGGCCGCCCTGCGTCATCTTGAAGCCAGGCGTACCCACGCGCCAACACAATTTGCGGGTCTAAAGCTGCCAGGCGCACACCCAACTGAGCCAATCGGCTTCGCTTACGCTCCGCACTCTGGTGTGCGGCATTGCGCAATGCGGCCTGGCCGGCCAGCAAACGCGTTTGCTGGGATTGCAAGTGCTGGCTCGGCGCGTAAGCCATACGCTGGCCGAAGCTCGCCAAGCGCAGTTGCAATCGATGGACCATTGCCGCCGGACGCCCCGCGCGGCTGGCCACCTGGTCCAGGCGTTGCGACTCGCGGTCCAGCGTGCGCAATACGGCGGTTTGCAAACGCGCTTGGAGGTACCCGGCAGCATCTTGTAATTGCTCCAAGGGCATGGCACACAGCTCGGCAGCCGCCGTTGGCGTGGGCGCGCGCAGGTCCGCCACAAAATCGGCAATCGTGAAATCGGTTTCATGGCCAATGCCGGTGATTACCGGCACCGGACTTTGCGCCAGCACACGGGCTAGCGCCTCGTCGTTGAAGGACCACAAATCCTCCATCGCGCCGCCACCCCGCACCAGCAAAATGACATCAATAGGCATCGCGCCGATGGTGGTACGCGGATTAGCGCCTGAAGATGCGCCCGTACCCGCATCCACCTCTGCGCCAGGCGCGGCAATCGCATACAAAGCTTGCAAAGCCTGCGCCAGCTCACTAGCCGCATTGGCACCCTGCACGCTCGCAGGCGATATCAGCACCGGGATATGCGGCACACGCCTTTGCAAAGCGCTCACCACATCATGCAGAGCGGCGGCACCCAATGAGGTGACCACCCCGATACCGCGCACCCGCGTTGGCAGCGGCTTTTTGCGCTCGGGCTCAAACAGGCCCTCGGCCTGCAAGCGCGCTTTGAGCAGCACAAACTGCTCATACAAATTGCCCTCGCCGGCCTCCACCATGGCTTCGACGACCAGCTGCAATTCACCACGCGGCTCGTAGACGCCCAGGCGGCCAGACACTTCGACGCGCTGTCCCTCGCGCGGCACAAAGGCCAGGCCCGAGGCAGCGCGCTTAAACATGGCGCAGCGCAATTGCCCACTGCTGTCCTTGAGCGAAAAATAACAGTGCCCGCTGGCGGCGCGTACAAAACTACTGATTTCGCCCGCCACGCGCACCGGGTTGAAGCGCGCGTCCAGGGCGTAGGCAATCGCGTGGCACAAAGCGCCTACCGACCAGACCTGCGGCGCGGCGCGGCGCACGGGCACAACTTCTGACATAAGTGAATTGAGGAGTTTTCAAGCGCCATCAAGTGGCGGGAACGGAAAATTAAGTATTTTTAAATACAGTATTTGATAATAATCACAGATAATTGTATTTTTATAAACTTAAATAGGGGGATACATTGTTTTCCATCATACTAGCCGCAGGTTGGCCGATTTGGCCCCTCATTGCCAGCTCCGTGGTCGCCTTGGCCATCGTGATTGAGCGCTATTTCAGCCTGAACGACGCAAAAATAGCCCCCGCAAGTCTCACCAAAGCGGTCATCGATAACCTGCACCAAGGCATTCCACCCCCGGACGCCATCGCCCAACTGGAGCGCAACTCCTTACTCGGCCAAGTGCTGGCCAGCGGCTTGTATGCGCGCTCCCAAGACCCATTGGCAACTGAAGCCGACGTGCGCGCCGCCCTGCACCAAGCAGGCCGTCTGGCCGCGCAAACGCTGGACATGCGCCTGACGGCCCTGGCCACTATTGCCTCGGCAGCACCGCTGATGGGCTTGCTGGGCACGGTGGTGGGGCTGATCGAGATATTCGGCGCGCAATCGCCCGGCTCGGTTGGCGGCAACCCGGCGCAATTGGCCCAAGGCATATCCATCGCGTTGTACAACACCGCCTTCGGCCTCATCGTGGCCATACCCGCGCTGGTGTTTTGGCGCTATTTCCGCGCCCGCGCCGATGCGTATTTGCTGCAACTGGAAAGCGGCGCAGACCAGTTATTGCGGCGCTTGCGCGCCATGGACACGCCATGAGCGGCGGTTTTCATTTGCCCGGCGGCAGCGCCAGCGAGGGCTTGCAGTTCAAGGCGCGCCAGGACAGCGAACCGGAAATTAACCTGATACCGTTTATCGATGTCTTGCTGGTGATTCTTATTTTTCTTTTATTAACAACCACCTACAGCCAAAACCTCCAGTTACGCATTAACTTACCGGTGGCGCAAGCGGACAAAGAGCAGGCGCCCAATCCGCCGCTGCACATCACCGTCACCGCCAATGGCGATTACGGCCTGCAAGGTAAACTGATTGCAGACCATACCGCAGCTGCCCTGTCCGAGGCGCTGCAAGCCCAAATCCGTGGAGACAGCCCCCCTGTGCTCATCATCAGCGCCGACGCCTTAAGCAGCCACCAATCCGTGATTACGGCGGTGGACGCTGCCCGCATGGCCGGTATCAGCCACATCACGTTTGCGCTGCAAGCGCCTCAGGGCGCGCCCCGGCGTTGAGCGATGCGCAGCCTGGCAACGCGGCTACTGCTCCGTGCCTGGCAAGGGCGATCCGTTTGGATATGGCCGCTACTACCTGTCTCTTGGCTGTATGGCCTGATCCTGCACCTGCGCCGCGCGCTGTTTGCGCTGGGTTGGCGCAAGGTGGAGCGACCAACGGTCTGCGTGGTGGTCGTGGGCAATGTGGTGGCCGGTGGTGCTGGCAAAACGCCCACCGTACTGTCCGTGGTGGAGCATTTATGCGCCCAGGGCCAGGCAGTTGGCATTATTTCCAAGGGCTATGGACGCAGTGAAACCACAACCCAAGAGGTGCTGCTTGGTGCGCCAGTGCAAAGCGTGGGCGACGAAGCCTTGATGTTGGCGCAGCGCAGCGGGGTGCCGGTATTTGTCGGCCCGAGTCGCCAACGCAGCCTACAAGCACTTCTGAGCGCCTATCCGCAAACCCGCATTGTGGTTTGCGATGACGGCCTTCAGGACTACAGCCTGTACCGCGATGTCGAAATTTGCATGCTGCACGAGGATGGTCTGGGCAACGGCTTGCTGTTGCCCGCGGGCCCTCTGCGCGAGCCCTGGCCGCGCCAATCCCTGCAATGCGCTGGGGTGAACGACGCGCACTTACTTATCGTCAGCAGTGGCCCGGCCACAACCGGCCAATTTGCCACCCGCCGTCATTTAGGCCCCTTGGCAAGGCGGGCTGATGGCAGCACCTGCACCTTAAGCAGCCTGCAAGCCGACCCAGCGCTCAAGGCCGTTGCGGGGATAGCGCGGCCCGCCCAGTTTTTTGCCATGCTGCAATCGGCTGGATTGAACTTGGCGGCGCAAGAAGCGCTCCCCGATCACGCCGACTTTCAAGGCCGCACCCGTGCCTCGCTGGGGCCTTACACCTTGCTTTGTACAGAAAAAGACGCCGCCAAACTCTGGGCTATCGCGCCCGAAGCCTGGGCCGTGCCCCTAGAGCAAACCCTAGACACCGACTTTTATGCGGCGCTCGATGCGCGCATCGCAGCAGCCTGGGCCGGACGTTTATCATCGCCGCATGGACACTAAATTAATGGCTTTGCTGGTCTGCCCGGTTACCAAAGGCCCGCTGGAATGGCACGCTGATGCCAAAGAGTTGTGGTCGCGCAGCGCCCGCCTGGCTTACGCGGTGCGCGAAGGCATTCCCATCCTGTTGGAAAACGAAGCGCGCACCCTGAGCGACACCGAATTGGGCCTGTAGCCGCGATGGCCACGACGGTCCTGATTCCTGCGCGCCTGGCCTCCAGCCGCCTACCTGAAAAACCGCTTGCCGATTTGGGCGGCGTGCCCATGGTGGTGCGCGTCGCCCAGCGGGTGGCGCACGCGCTGCCAACAAACACCCAAGTGGTGGTGGCCTGCGACAGCCCGCGCATCGTGGATGCCTGCGAAGCATTTGGTGTGCAGGCCCTGCTCACCCGCATCGACCATGCCTCAGGCAGCGACCGCCTAGCCGAGGCCTGCCAACTGCTCGGATTAGCCGATGAAGACATCGTGGTCAATGTCCAAGGCGATGAGCCGCTCATAGACACCGATTTGGTAGCAGCGGTTGCGAATTTACTCAAGCAACACCCGCAAGCGAGTATGGGCACCGCCGCGCATGCGCTGCAAGACGGTGCGGATTTTTATGACCCCAATGTGGTCAAGGTTGTATGCGACGCAGCAGGTATGGCCATGTACTTCAGCCGCGCACCGATTGCGTGGTGGCGCGACCGCCCCGCAGACGCCGCGCACACCTTGCCCCACCCCGCGCCCTTGCGCCACATAGGGATTTATTCCTACCGCGCCGGGTTTTTACGTAGCTTTCCAACGCTGGCGCAAGCGCCTATGGAGATCAGCGAAGCGCTAGAGCAACTGCGCGCGCTGTGGCACGGCCATAAGATCGCGGTGTACGTCAGCGCCAGCGTACCGGGGCCGGGCGTGGACACGCCGCAGGACTTGGAGCGCGTGCGGCGCCTGCTGGCGCAAGGCTAACACCTGCGTGGCTGTAAGCCAATTTAAGGAACACGCGTGCTATTCTCGACGCCAGACCCTAAAAACGCAGCCGGGCCCTGTTGGTAGGCCGCCCGGCCATTAAGAGACACTGATTTGCGAGGTAAGCCATGCGATTGATTCTGTTAGGTGCGCCCGGCGCAGGCAAAGGTACCCAAGCCACATTTATCTGCCAGAAATACGGCATCCCCCAAATTTCTACCGGCGATATGTTGCGCGCTGCCGTCAAAGCGGGCACTGCGCTGGGCCTAGAAGCCAAGGCCATCATGGACTCTGGCGGCCTGGTGAGCGATGCACTCATCATTGGCCTGGTGAAAGACCGCCTCACCCAGCCCGACTGTGCCAAGGGCTTTTTGTTCGACGGCTTTCCGCGGACTATCCCGCAAGCCGACGCTATGAAAGCCGCTGGCGTGGCGCTGGACTATGTGGTGGAAATCGACGTGCCCTTCGATGCGATTATTGAACGCATGAGCGGCAGGCGTTCACACCCCGCGTCGGGCCGCACCTACCACGTAAAGTTCAACCCGCCCAAGGTCGCAGGTCAAGACGACATCACCGGCGAGCCTTTGATTCAGCGCGAAGACGACAAAGAGGACACCGTTAAAAACCGCCTCAATGTCTACAGCGCCCAAACCCGCCCGCTGGTGAAGTATTACTCCGATTGGGCGGCCCAAGAACCGGCTAAAGCCCCCAAATACCGCGCCGTCAACGGCCAAGGTTCGGTAGAGTCCATTCGCGACAGCGTGTTTGCAGCGCTGCAAAGCTAAGCGGCCCCTAGCGGACACAAAAAAAGGATGCGCAAGCATCCTTTTTTGTTGAACAGCGAGGCCCCTAGCGGCTCAGACGCGCCACCTACCCGCCTTTGGCTGGTCAGTAAGCCTGTCCCAACTGGTCCAGAATCGCCGGGTTTTCCAGAGTGGATACGTCTTGGGTAATCGTCTCTCCCTTAGCCAGCGAACGCAGCAGGCGGCGCATGATTTTTCCGGAGCGGGTTTTAGGCAGGTTCTCGCCAAAGCGGATGTCTTTAGGCTTGGCAATCGGGCCGATTTCTTTGGCCACCCAGTCGCGCAATTCCTTGGCGATGACTTTGGCCTCTTCGGGGCTGGGGCGGGCGCGCTTGAGGACCACAAATGCGCAAATCGCTTCGCCCGTCAGGTCGTCGGGGCGGCCTACCACAGCGGCTTCGGCCACCAAATCGGTTTTAGACACCAGGGCCGATTCAATTTCCATGGTTCCCATGCGGTGACCAGAGACGTTAAGCACATCGTCAATGCGCCCGGTGATGCGGAAGTAGCCCCGGTCGGCGCTGCGCACCGCGCCGTCGCCCGCCAGGTAGAGCTTGCCGCCCATCTCCTCGGGGAAATAGCTTTTCTTAAAGCGCTCAGGGTCGTTCCAGATGGTTCGGATCATGGAAGGCCAGGGTCGTGTTACTACCAAAATACCGCCCGTGCCATTCGGAATGGGTTTGCCCACTTCATCGACGATGGCGGCCATGATGCCGGGCAATGGTAAGGTGCAGCTACCAGGTACCAGCGGCGTGGCACCGGGCAGCGGCGTCATCATGTGGCCGCCGGTTTCGGTTTGCCAGAAGGTATCGACGATGGGGCATTTCTCGTGGCCCACATGGCGGTAGTACCACATCCAGGCCTCGGGGTTGATGGGTTCGCCCACCGATCCCAGAATGCGCAAGCTGCTCAGGTCTGATCGGTCTGGGTGCACCGCCGCGTCACTTTCGGCGGCCTTGATGAGTGAGCGGATAGCCGTGGGTGCGGTGTAAAAAATAGTGCACTTGTGGCGCTCAATCATTTGCCAGAAACGTCCGGCATTAGGGAAGGTAGGCACGCCTTCAAAAATGATTTGCGTGGCGCCTGCCGCCAAGGGGCCATAGGCCACGTAAGTGTGGCCGGTGATCCAGCCGATGTCGGCGGTGCACCAAAAAATATCGTCGGCGCGCAGGTCAAAAGTCCAGTCCATGGTTAGCTTGGCCCACAGCAAATAGCCGCCGGTGGAATGCTGCACGCCTTTAGGTTTACCGGTGGAGCCTGAGGTGTACAAGATAAACAAAGGATGCTCAGCGCCCACTGCCACCGGCGCGCAGACGCTGCTTTGTCCGGCCAACGCTTCCGTAAAGGTTTTGTCGCGGCCAGCCACCATGTTGCAGGCAGTGCTTGTGCGCTGATAGACAAACACGGTTTTGATCGAATCGCAACCGCCCATGGCAAGGCCCTCATCCACAATCGCTTTGAGGGGCAGTTCTTTACCGCCGCGCATTTGGTAATTGGCGGTGATAACGGCAACCGCGCCAGCGTCGATGATGCGTTCTTGCAAAGCCTTAGCGGAAAAGCCGCCAAAGACTACGCTGTGCGTGGCCCCGATACGGGCGCAGGCTTGCATGGCGATCACGCCTTCCAGCGTCATGGGCATATAGACCAGCACGCGGTCGCCTTTTTGGATGCCTGCGGCCTTGAGCGCATTGGCAAACTGGCTAACGCGCGCCAGCAATTCTTTGTAAGTGGTTTTGGTGACCGCGCCGTCGTCAGCTTCAAAAATCACAGCGGTTTTGTTTTCTACCGGTGTGCCCATGTGGCGGTCCAGGCAATTGGCCGAGGCATTGAGCTCGCCGTCGTCAAACCATTGATAAAACGGCGCGTTCGATTCGTCCAGTACGCGGCTAAATGGCTTGGACCAGCTTAAGTTGTCACGCGCCAACTGCGCCCAGAAACCCTGGTAGTCTTTTTCGGCGGCATCGCACAAGGCTTGGTAGGCTGGCATACCGGCAATTCGAGCGCCTTTTTGGCTCGCCTCGCTGGGATGAAAAACCCGGTTTTCAACCAGTACGGACTCGATAGCGGATGTCGACGAACTCATAAAACCTGTCTCCTTGTGGTATGGGAAAAACTGACGCAATCTTCGGCGGCGGCACTTACATTGCACTGACTTCAGGCCCAAAGACCTCGAATTTTGACGCTAAACGGGCACCCGGGCAAGCTGGTGCCAGAACGGCCCTAAGCAAGCCAGACGCTAAACTCTGCGGATATTTGCCAGCCTGACACCATGACCACTATTACCCAAAACGACCTCGTTGAATCGGTGGCAGCCGCCCTGCAGTACATCAGCTACTACCACCCCGCTGATTACATTGCCCACTTGGCCCGCGCCTATGAACACGAGCAAAGCCCGGCAGCCAAAGACGCTATCGCCCAGATCCTGACCAATAGCAAAATGAGCGCGACCGGTCATCGCCCGATTTGCCAGGACACGGGCATCGTCAATGTATTCTTAAAAGTTGGCATGGACGTGCGTTTTACCGGTTTTAGCGGGTCTGTGGATGACGCGGTCAACCAGGGCGTGCGCCAAGGCTATTTGCACCCGGACAACACCTTGCGCGCCAGCGTGGTAGCCGACCCCCAATTTGCGCGGATCAACACCAAGGACAACACGCCCGCCGTCATCTTCACCGAACTGGTGCCCGGCAACACCGTGGAAGTGACGGTCGCGGCCAAAGGCGGCGGCTCGGAGAACAAAAGCAAACTGGTGATGCTCAACCCCGGCGATTCGGTGGTGGACTGGGTGCTCAAAACCGTGCCCACCATGGGCGCGGGCTGGTGCCCGCCGGGCATGCTGGGCATAGGCATTGGCGGCACGGCAGAAAAAGCCATGCTCATGGCCAAAGAAAGCCTGATGGACGACCTTGATATGTATGCCTTGCAGGCTAAATCGTCATCGGGCCAGGCGCTCACGCAAACCGAGGAATTGCGCCTGGAGCTGTACGACAAGGTCAACGCGCTGGGCATTGGCGCCCAGGGCTTGGGCGGGCTGACCACGGTGCTGGACGTCAAAATCAAGCTCTACCCCACGCACGCGGCCAGCAAACCGGTGGCCATGATCCCTAACTGCGCCGCCACCCGCCACGCGCATTTTGTGCTGGACGGCAGCGGCCCGGCCTACCTCACGCCACCGTCTCTGGACCTGTGGCCCTCGGTGGACTGGAAGCCCGACTATGTGAAAAGCACCCGCGTCGATCTCAACACCTTGACACCTGCCCAAGTGGCGGCCTGGAAACCGGGCCAGACCCTGCTGCTCAACGGAAAAATGCTGACCGGCCGCGATGCAGCCCACAAACGCATCCAGGGCATGCTGGCCAAGGGTGAGGCCCTGCCGGTGGACTTCACCAACCGGGTGATTTATTACGTCGGCCCGGTCGATCCGGTGCAAGGCGAAGCCGTCGGCCCAGCAGGCCCTACCACCGCCACGCGGATGGACGGATTTACCGAGATGATGCTGGCCCAAACCGGCCTGATCGCCATGGTCGGCAAGGCCGAACGCGGGCCAATTGCCATCGAAGCCATCAAAAAGCACCAAAGCGCTTACCTCATGGCCGTGGGCGGGGCCGCATATTTGGTGAGCAAAGCGATCAAACACGCCAAAGTGCTGGCCTTTGCCGACCTGGGCATGGAAGCGATTTACGAGTTTGACGTGGTAGACATGCCGGTGACCGTGGCCGTGGATGCTGGTGGCACTAGCGCCCACATCACCGGCCCGGCCACCTGGCAACAAAAAATCGCCAGCGGCGAATTCAAAACTATTGCCGTGCAAGCGGCATAAGGTCGGATGCAAAGCACCGCTGTCGCCACCGGGCCTATTGGGGTCTTTGACAGCGGCATCGGTGGCCTAAGCGTATTGGCGGCACTGCGCCAGGAGTTGCCCGACGAGCAATTCGTATATGTGGGTGACGCCGGGCATGCGCCCTATGGCGAGCGCGATACGGCACACGTGCTAGCGCGCTCGCAGCTGCTAGCCGATTACCTGTGTACCACGCATCGAGCCAAGGCTCTGGTACTGGCCTGCAATACCGCCACCGCTGCTGCCGTGGCCAGTTTGCGGGAGCGTCACCCTGAGTTGCCCATTGTGGGTATTGAACCGGCGCTCAAGCCGGCGGCAGCACAAACTGCCAGCGGCGTAGTGGCAGTGATGGCCACCCGCAGCACACTGGCCAGCGATAAGTTTTTAGCGCTCTTAGCCGCGCAGCCACCATCGGTGCGATTTCTATTGCAAGCCTGTGATGGCTTGGCGGCGGCCATCGAGCAATCGGACCGCCAGGCCATTGAGTCCTTGAGCGAGCGCTATGTGCAGGCCTTGAAGCAGAACCCGGATGGCGGTGCGGAGATTGACACGGTGGTGCTGGGCTGTACCCATTACGCGCTGATTACTGACGTTTTGTCCCGGCTTTGGGGGCCGCAGGTTGCACTGCTAGAGGCCGGTCAGCCGGTGGCAAGGCGAACCCGCCAGGTGCTGCAAGCGGCAGGGTTACTCCGACCTGCCAACGGCGCCAAGCAGCAAGACCTAGCCGCCAAGCCCTTGCTCTGCCTGAGCACTGGCGACCCCACTTTGCTAGACCAGGCACTGCAAGAATGGCATATTGGCGGGCCAGCCCTACGCGCTAGCGCTTTGCTTTTACCCTAAGATAATGCACATGAAAGTGGCCTGTCCGACAGGAATCGAACCTGTGACCTACAGCTTAGAAGGCTGTTGCTCTATCCAACTGAGCTACGGACAGCGATGCGCGCAAGCGGCACAAATGAAAAAGCCAAAGACAATGCTTTGGCAAGTATATTGGTCGGGGCGAAAGGATTCGAACCTTCGACCCTCTGGTCCCAAACCAGATGCGCTACCAGGCTGCGCTACGCCCCGACCTGCGCATTCTAACCCCCAGCTTATTTTGAATCACACCTTGTTGCGTTCGCATACTTTTAGGATGAGTCGTCGATGAGCACGCCCGACCTCACCTGGATGCTGCCCGGCGATCCGTTCCCCCCCTTAAGCCGGGCGTGGGGACCGGACAGCGATGCGCCGGGCTTGCTGGCTGCAGGCGGCGCGCTAGACGTGGAAACCTTGAGCGATGCCTACGCGCGTGGCATATTCCCCTGGTTCAACGAAACCCAACCCACGCTGTGGTGGAGCCCGGACCCGCGCATGGTGCTGGCAACCGAAGAATTCAAGATTCACGATTCGCTGAAAAAGACCTTGCGCCGTTTCCAACATGAGGCGGGTTGTGAAATCCGCATGAACAGTGATTTTGCCGGCGTGATTCGCCAATGCGCCCAAGCGCCGCGTCAGGGGCAAAACGGCACCTGGATCGTGCCAGCGATGGTGGATGCCTATATCGATTTTCACCACGCGGGCTATGCCCACAGCGTGGAAACTTGGATCGATGGGGACATGGTGGCGGGTCTGTATTTTGTGGCCATGGGCCGGGCCGTATACGGCGAATCGATGTTCACCAAGGTGCGCGATGGCTCCAAAATTGCACTTTCGGCGCTGATTGCCCACTGCCGCGCCCACGAGGTGCCGCAGCTGGACTGCCAGCAAGTTACCGCCCACTTGTCGCGGCTGGGCGCCCGTCCGGTGCAGCGCGCGCAGTTCCTTGCTACTATGCAAGCAGCCAGAGCGCAAACCCCCGTTCATTGGGAGTTTTCCGCCGATAGCTGGAAGTATTTGCAGCAAGCCCACTGAAACTCGCCATGACCAAGCTTCACGATCTGCCGCTACAGACCCTGCAGTTTTACTCCACGGCACCCTATGAGTGCAGCTACTTGGACGCTCGCCAAGCGCGCTCCCAGGTGGCCACGCCCAGCCACCTTATCGATAACACGACCTACTCCGGCTTGGTGGAGAATGGTTTTCGGCGTAGCGGCATGTTTACCTACCGACCGTACTGTGATGGCTGCCAGGCCTGCGTACCCTTGCGTGTGCCGGTGGCGCAGTTTTCTCCCAACCGCAGCCAGCGCCGTGCGCTTAAGCAGCATGGCAGTATGCAGGTGCGCGTGCAAAGCCTAGGCTTTTCGCAGGAGCACTACGAGCTGTATTTGCGCTACCAGCACATGCGCCATGCCGGTGGCGGAATGGAGGAGGACAGCGTGAGCCAATACACGCAATTCTTGCTGCAAAGCCGAGTCAACTCACGGTTGGTCGAATTTCGCGAACCCGGCCAGGACGGCGGCGCAGGCATACTCAAAATGGTGTCGATTTTGGATGTGCTGGACGACGGCATTTCGGCGGTGTACACCTTTTACGAACCGCAATCCGACGCGAGCTTCGGGACCTATAACGTGTTGTGGCAACTGCAACAAGCTAAATCACTCGGTCTGTCTTATCTTTATTTGGGCTACTGGATAGAGCAGAGCCAGAAAATGAATTACAAAATGCGCTTCGCGCCCTCGCAGATTTTGGTGGACGGTCGCTGGCAGGACAGTCATTCCTTCCAGCGCGAATCGAATTTAAATTTATTAAATTCCCGTTAATTGTTAGCCAGCCGTTTCTATAGCGCAAAATCAGGCGTTCTTCACCGCTGCATATGACTAAACAAGATTCCAACATCCCTTCTACGCCCTCTGTGCAAGTGATTGAGCGCATGTTCACGCTGATCGATGTGCTGGCTTCGCGCGAGGAGGCGATGACCCTCAAAGACATTAGCGACAAAGCGGGCCTGCATCCCTCCACGGCGCACCGCATCCTCAATGACCTGGTGCTGGGCCGATTTGCCGACCGCCCACAACCGGGCAGCTACCGCCTGGGTATGCGCTTGCTAGAGCTGGGTAATCTGGTCAAAGGCCGCCTGAATGTGCGTGACGCAGCGATTGCGCCCATGCGTGAACTGCACAAGCTGACCCAGCAACCCGTCAACCTGAGCATGCGCCAGGGTGACGAAATTATTTATGTAGAGCGCGCTTACAGCGAGCGTTCTGGCATGCAAGTGGTGCGCGCCATCGGCGGGCGGGCGCCCTTGCACCTTACATCGGTAGGTAAGCTATTTCTGGCCGCAGACGACCCGCAGCGCATACGTGCTTATGCCACCCGTACCGGTTTGCAGGGACACACCAAAAACAGCATTACCGACTTGGCTACTTTGGAGCGCGAGCTATCCCGTGTGCGCCAGTATGGCCAAGCCAGTGATAACGAAGAACTCGAGTTGGGTGTGCGCTGCATGGCCGCGGGTATTTACGATGACCAGAACAAGCTGATTGCGGGTTTGTCTATCTCTTCACCCTCCAGCCGCATGGAAGACAGCTGGATGCCACGCCTCAAAGAGACGGCGAGGGAAATTTCTAAAACCTTGGGCTTTAACGAACGCCGAGCCTAGGCAATCGACGTGGCGTGGATCGCGCGTGGCAAGCTAGCGGCTTTTGGACAAAAAATACCAGGTGAAGAGCTCCACCTTAAAGCCCCGCCTTATAGCTCAGAGCCTTTTTGCAGCGCGTCTATCAAAGAGCAGGACGAAGCTTATTGCAGCACTGGCTTGCCAGGTGCAACCAGCACGGCGACTGGGGATACACGGCTGTTTACCATGGGTGCAGATTCCACCCAACGGCGTACGCGCTCCGCATCGGCAATGCGGCTGAGCTTGCCAGCGGAATCCAAAAATACCATGATGAGCTTGCGGCCAGCCACCTTGGCCTGCATCACCAAGCATTGCCCAGCTTCAGAGATATAACCGGTTTTTTGCAAACCGATGTCCCAGGCCGGGTTTTTCACTAAGCGATTGGTGTTGTTGAACTGCAAGGTACGGCGCCCCACCTCCACTTGGTGCCCCGGCGAGGTGGAGTACTCGCGCAAAGTAGGGTCGGCATAAGCGTAATTGACTAGGGTGGCCAAGTCTTTGGCACTCGATTGATTCTTGCTAGAAAGCCCGGTCGGCTCCACATAGCTGGTGGCAATCATGCCCAATTCCGCCGCTTTGGCGTTCATCAGGCTGACAAAATTACCCATACCGCCCGGATAAGTACGTCCCAAGGCGTGGGCTGCCCGGTTTTCGCTGGACATCAAAGCCAAATGCAACAACTCGCCCCGGCTGAGCGTGGTGCCCACGGTCAGACGCGAGCGGCTACCCTTCTCCATATCCACGTCGTCCTGGCTAATGGCAATCAATTCATCCATCGGCAAACGCGCTTCACTGATGAGAACGCCCGTCATCAATTTAGTAATGGAGGCAATCGGCAGCACCGCCAGTTCGTTTTTATGCAGCAAGACTTCTTTGGTGTCCTGGTCAATCACGAATGCCACGCTGGATTTAAGGGCCAGCGCGTCAGGCGCACCGCGCAAGCCGGCTATGTCACCAAAACTAGGGCGGGTCGCAATCGGGGCAGGATTCTTCGTTTTACTCTTGACAGCGGCTTTTCCGAAATTTTGGGCTTTGACCCATTTACTCTTAATTTGCTGGCGGGCCGGATCCACGCGGCCATTGCGCTTAGCGTCCTGTGCGGCAAAGGCTGTGCCCAGGCAGAGCAAAAGCGACAAGAAAGTAAAGAGTTTTTTAGCCAATGTGCACCGAATAAGAATTTTTGCGAAACCCCAACTGCGAGTTCGCTATTTGAAAATCACAGTTTAATCAAAAAACCGCATAAATCAAGCACTTGCATGAGAAACATCATGCGAATTCATGTAAATCCGCCATTAACCCTGCGCCGCAACGCGATCAGCCTTGCTTTGCAGCTTGTTCAGGGCACTTAAGTAGGCTTTTGCGGACGCGACCACGATATCCGGGTCGGCGCCGGTGCCGTTAACCACGCGTCCGCTGTTTTGGAGGCGAACCGTCACCTCGCCCTGGCTTTCGGTGGAGCCGCTGATGGCGTTGACCGAATACAAAACCATCTCCGCCCCACTCTTCACATGCGACTCAATCGCCTTGAGCGAGGCGTCCACCGGCCCATTGCCCTCAGATTTCGCGCTGACCTCGCGCCCGGCTGCGGTAAACACAATAGCGGCCTGCGGACGCTCACCCGTTTCGCTGTGCTGACTTAAAGACACGAAGGCAAACTGCTCTTGCGCCTGAGAGACGCTTTCATCGCTGACCAATGCCAGAATGTCTTCATCAAATATTTCCGATTTTCGGTCTGCCAGCTCTTTGAAGCGGGCAAATGCGGCGTTGATCTCAGTTTCGCTATCGAGTTGCACGCCCAGTTCCAGCAAACGTTGCTTAAAGGCATTGCGACCGCTGAGTTTGCCCAACACAATCTTGTTAGCGCTCCAACCCACATCTTCTGCGCGCATGATTTCATAGGTGTCGCGCGCTTTGAGCACGCCATCTTGATGAATGCCCGAGGCATGCGCAAACGCATTCGCGCCCACCACTGCTTTATTGGGTTGCACCACAAAGCCGGTCGTCTGGCTGACCATGCGGCTGGCTGCCAGGATATGGCGGGTGTCAATGCCCATGTCCAGGCCAAAATAATCACGCCGGGTTTTCACCGCCATGACCACCTCTTCCAGGCTGCAATTTCCAGCACGCTCACCCAAGCCGTTGATGGTGCATTCGACCTGACGCGCGCCACCAATCTTGACGCCAGCTAATGAATTGGCCACAGCCATTCCCAAATCGTTATGGCAATGTACGGACCAAATAGCTTTGTCCGAATTGGGGATGCGCTCGCGCAGAGAACGGATAAATTCGCCGTACAACTCAGGAATGGCGTAGCCCACGGTATCGGGCACATTGATGGTTCCAGCCCCTTCTTTGATCACCGCCTCGATCACGCGGCATAAAAAGTCCGGGTCGCTGCGGTAGCCGTCTTCGGGGCTGAACTCCACATCGCTGACCAAATTGCGGGCAAAACGCACTGCAAGTTGCGCCTGGGCATAGACCTCGTCGGGGGTCATGCGCAGCTTCTTTTCCATATGCAGCGCCGAGGTGGCGATGAAAGTGTGAATACGCGCGCGCCGCGCGCCCTTAAGGGCTTGGGCAGCGCGGGAAATGTCGCGGTCATTGGCACGCGCCAGCGAACACACTGTCGAGTCTTTGATGTTATTGGCCACCAACTGCACAGCTTCAAAATCACCGTTAGAACTAGCGGCAAAACCGGCTTCGATGACATCCACCTTGAGTCGCTCCAACTGGCGGGCGATACGCAGCTTTTCATCGCGCGTCATGGAGGCGCCAGGCGATTGCTCGCCATCGCGCAAGGTGGTGTCGAAAATAATAAGTTGATCAGACATCTTCAAGCTCCAAACTTATTTAACCAGGATCGGCAAGCAATTACCCGGCGGCTTACTTGTGCATGCCGCGTTCATCAGGCTCGTCTGTAGAGGTGCTGATGACACTGACCGGAACACCCCGGAACCGGCGCACGCAATACACCACGTAACCGCTGAAACCGTACACCACAAAAATACCCAGCATGACCGTGGGCGGATCAATGTTAATGATGGCGATACCCAAGGCAATCAACACGATGACCGCGAAGGGCACGCTTTGCTTCATGCTGACGTCTTTGAAGCTGTAAAACGGCACATTGGTCACCATGGTCAAACCAGCGTACAGCACCCAGGCAAACATAAACCAGGCGACCGTTGGCGGCGCAATACCCAGATCGGTACACCACCAGATAAAACCCGCCACCAAGGCCGCCGCAGCCGGAGACGGAAGTCCTTGGAAATAGCGCTTGTCCACCACATGGGTGTTGACGTTAAAGCGCGCCAGGCGCAAGGCAGCGCAGGAGCAATACACAAAAGCGGCAAACCATCCCCATTTGCCTAAATCTTTAAGCACCCATTCGTAGGACACCAAGGCCGGCGCGGCACCGAAAGACACCATGTCGGAGAGCGAATCCATTTGCTCTCCGAAGGCGCTTTGGGTATTGGTCATGCGGGCAACACGCCCGTCCAGACTGTCCAGCACCATGGCACAAAAAATACCGATGGCAGACTGGTCAAAATGCCCTTGCATCGCCATGACCACCGAATAAAAGCCGCCAAACAAAGCGGCCAAGGTGAATAAGTTGGGAAGGATGTAGATGCCTTTGCGCCGTTTACGCACAAAAACTGGCCCCTCGCCGTCAGACTGTGCCTGTGAGTTGTCGTCCATGCAATGATCCTGGTGTAATTCAGTTGTGGCGTGCGACCAAGCGCTACCCCCAGCCGCACAACAGGTGCAGTGTACGCTGGGCTAGCTCGGGCGGCATCCCTCTTGAAATGCCTCTTGAAATGCCAAAGGCCACCGAAGTGGCCTTTGGACGGAACCCCTATTCCAACCGAGGAATAGCTTAGTTACGGGTTTGATCGACCAGCTTGTTTTTCTTGATCCAGGGCATCATGGCGCGCAAAGTTTCGCCAACTTGCTCAATCTGGTGCTCGGCGGTCAAACGGCGGCGGCTGAGCAAGGTCGGCGCGCCGGCCTTGTTCTCCAAAATGAAGCTCTTGGCATATTCACCGGTCTGAATGTCCTTCAGGCACTGGCGCATAGCCGCTTTGGTCGCGTCGGTCACGATGCGCGGACCGGTGACGTATTCACCGTACTCGGCATTATTAGAGATCGAGTAATTCATGTTGGCAATACCGCCTTCATAAATCATGTCAACGATTAGCTTGAGCTCATGCAGGCATTCGAAGTAAGCCATTTCTGGCGCATACCCGGCTTCCACCAGAGTTTCAAAGCCAGCCTTGATCAGTTCGACCGTACCGCCGCACAAAACGGCTTGCTCTCCAAACAAGTCGGTCTCGGTTTCTTCGCGGAAATTGGTTTCAATAATCCCGGCCTTGCCGCCACCGTTGGCCATGGCGTAACTTAGCGCCAGATCACGGGTACGGCCTGATTTGTCCTGGTGAATCGCGATCAGGTGGGGCACGCCGCCACCTTGTGTGTAGGTGCCGCGCACGGTATGGCCGGGTGCCTTGGGGGCGACCATCCACACATCCAGGTCGGCACGGGGGTTCACGAGGCCGTAATGCACGTTAAACCCGTGGGCAAACACCAAAGATGCGCCGGGCTTGATGTTGGGCTCCACATCCTGGGTATAGACCGTGCCGATTTGCTCGTCGGGCAACAAAATCATGACCACGTCGGCGGCGCGCACGGCGTCAGCCACTTCAGCCACTTTCAAGCCAGCTTTCTCGACCTTAGGCCAAGATGCGCCACCTTTGCGCAGGCCGACAAGGACTTTCACGCCGCTGTCGTTCAAATTTTGGGCGTGGGCATGGCCCTGGCTGCCGTAACCGATGATGGCCACCGTTTTGCCTTTGATCAGGCTCAGGTCGCAGTCTTTGTCGTAATACACCTTCATGCTTTTCTCCGAAAAATAATGGCGTCCTACGCCAAGTTACAAAACCAATTCAGCTAGCCCGCTGTTTGCATCAGGATGCCCGCAGGGGCAGGCCTTCACTTACACGCGCAATACCCGCTCACCGCGTCCGATACCGCTGGCGCCGGTACGCACCGTCTCCAAAATCGCATCCGTCTCGATAGCCTGCAAAAACGCATCGTTTTTGGCCTGGTCACCCGTCAGCTCGATGGTGTAGCTTTTGTCCGTTACGTCGATCACACGACCCCGAAAAATGTCGGCCATACGCTTCATTTCCTCGCGCTCTTTGCCCACCGCGCGCACCTTGACGATCATCAGTTCGCGCTCGATGTACGCGCCTTCGGTCAAATCCACCACCTTGACCACTTCAATCAGGCGGTTCAAATGCTTGGTAATTTGCTCAATCACATCGTCCGAACCATTGGTCTGCAAAGTCATGCGCGACAGGCTGGGGTCTTCGGTGGGCGCCACCGTGAGGGATTCAATGTTGTAACCCCGGGCAGAGAACAAGCCCACAACGCGGGACAGGGCGCCGGGTTCGTTTTCCAGCAAAACAGCGATGATATGTTTCATAGATACAAGACGCCTCTTTTCACCGCCCTCCCCTGTGCGCGGTAACGCACAGGCTTGGCAAGCAATAGATTTGTCAGTCCGTAGTTAATTAAATGCAGTCCTTGGCGCTTAGAGATCTTCCGAGCCCAGCAGCATTTCGGTAATGCCCTTGCCCGCTTGCACCATCGGAAATACGTTTTCTGTGGGGTCGGTGCGGAAATCCATAAACACCGTACGATCTTTTAATCGGCGTGCCTCGCGCAAAGCCGGCTCCACGTCTTCAGGGCGCTCAATCAGTATGCCCACATGGCCGTAAGCCTCTGCCAGTTTCACGAAATTGGGGAGTGCGTCCATGTAGCTGTGGCTATAGCGGCCTTCATATTCCACCTCTTGCCACTGCCGCACCATGCCCAAATAACGGTTGTTCAAAGAGATGACTTTGATGGGTGTGTTGTATTGCAAACAGGTGGAAAGTTCCTGGATGCACATCTGCACCGAGCCTTCACCGGTAATACAAAACACTTCGCTCGCAGGTTTGGCCAGTTTGATACCCATAGCGTAAGGAATACCCACGCCCATGGTGCCCAGGCCGCCCGAATTGATCCAGCGACGGGGTTGGTCAAAGCGGTAATACTGCGCGGCCCACATCTGGTGTTGCCCAACATCCGAGGTGATGTAGGTATCGCCATCCTTGGTCATATTCCACAGCGTTTCGACCACAAACTGGGGTTTGATCACATCGCCTTTGCCGTGGTCGTACTTGAGGCACTGGCGCGCGCGCCAGCCTTCAATCGTGTCCCACCAGGCGCCCAGGGCGTTCGCGTCAGGCTTGACCGCACTTTCCTTGATCATCGCGATCAATTCGTTCAACACTTCCTTGACGTCACCGACGATAGGGATGTCCACCTTCACACGCTTAGAAATGCTGGAGGGATCAATATCAATGTGGATGATCTTGCGCTCGTTTTGCGCGAAATGCTTAGGGTTGCCGATCACGCGGTCGTCAAAGCGCGCACCCACGGCCAACAAGACATCGCAGTTTTGCATGGCATTGTTGGCTTCAATCGTGCCGTGCATGCCCAGCATACCCAAGAATTTGCGGTCCGATGCAGGATAAGCGCCCAAGCCCATTAAGGTGTTGGTGCACGGGTAGCCCAACATATCCACCAAGGTACGCAATTCGGCCGAGGCATTGCTGAGCAACACGCCGCCGCCGGTATAAATATAGGGGCGCTTGGCCGCTAGCAAGAGCTGCAAAGCTTTGCGGATCTGCCCGCCGTGGCCCTTGCGCACCGGGTTGTACGAGCGCATTTCTACGCTGCTGGGGTAGCCTTTATAAGGAACTTTCTTGAACGAAACGTCCTTCGGAATATCGACCACCACCGGGCCGGGGCGGCCGCTGCGCGCGATATGGAAGGCTTTTTTCATGATGTCCGCCATGTCGCGAGCATCTTTCACCAAAAAATTGTGCTTCACGATCGGGCGTGTGATACCCACGGTATCGCATTCCTGGAAAGCGTCCAGGCCGATCGCATGGGTCGGCACCTGCCCGGTGATGATCACCATGGGAATGCTGTCCATGTAAGCGGTAGCGATGCCGGTCACCGCATTGGTAACGCCTGGACCAGAGGTCACCAGGGCCACACCGACCTCACCGGTCGCACGCGCATAGCCATCAGCGGCGTGCACTGCCGCTTGCTCGTGGCGCACCAGCACATGCTGAATCGTGTCCTGTTTGTAAAAAGCGTCGTAAATATGGAGAACCGCACCGCCCGGGTAGCCCCAGATGTACTGCACATTCTCGGCCTGCAAGGCTTTAATCAAAATCTCTGCGCCACGCAATTCGGGGACGCTAGGGGATTTGGGGTTTGCTGCTACGGCAGCTGCGGAGGCCAATTCGGCCTTGGATATTTCCATGATGAACCTTTGCGAATTTCTCTGACGAAACACCTTGGGTGCCCCTTCGTAAACACTTGTGGTGCCTCGTCGGGACTTAAGGTTTTGGCCATGAACGCATTGAATGCTGCGCCGGACCAGAACCCGTTTGCTTTTTGAACGAAAGGCGCATTATGGCATCAATCGCCAAACCAACGACCTGGCCTCGCCCTCGTGCGGTGCGCGGGTGCGATAATTTGTGCACAACTATGAGACTTGACTGCACGCTTTTGTCCCTAGAAACGCCCTGTCTGAGTGCGCGCCGGAGGCCATTTGGCCACTGAACGCGAGCTCGACGCGTTTTTGCGCGGCGTGGAAAAACGTGCCTTCAAGCGCACCTACTACCATGTACGCAACGAAGAGTCCGCCCTGGACATCGTGCAAGACAGCATGATGAAACTGGCCGAGCACTACGGGCACAAGTCGCCCGAGGAACTTCCCATGTTGTTCCAGCGTATTCTGAGCAATGCGACCCTGGACTGGTTCCGTCGCCAAAAAACCCGTAACGCACTTTTCACCCAATTGGGCGACTTTGACTCTGCGGAGGGCGACGGAGAGTTTGATGTTTTGGAGGCTTTGCTTGCGAATTCTGACAATCCGCAGCAAGAAAGCAGCCAGTCCCAGGCCGAGCGGGCCCAAACTTTGCATGCTATCGAGCTGGAAATTCAAAATTTGCCTGCGCGTCAACGGGAAGCCTTCCTCATGCGTTACTGGGAAGAGCTGGATCTGGCGGAAACCGCCTCTGCTATGGGCTGCTCCCAAGGTAGCGTTAAGACGCACTGTTCGCGGGCGGTGAGCGCCTTGGCTAAAGCTTTACGATTGAAAGGGATTGATCCATGAACATTTTTTCTGAGCCCACCGGCCCTGGCAGACAAACAGAGGCGCGCTTTGGCGCCCGGATCGCGTCCCGCCTAGAAGAAGGTTCGCGGGATCTGCCCCACAATATCACCGAGCGTCTGCGTGCGAGCCGGATGCAGGCGCTGGCAAACCGCCGCGTTACGGAAATCCAACTAGCACCCGTTTTGGCTACTGCGCACAGCGCTGGCCGAACCTTGGGCGCCGATTCACCGGGCTTTTGGACGCGTGCCTCCGCCCTCTTGCCTTTGCTGGCCCTGGTAATGGGCTTGATGGCGATTGGTGCTATGCAAGACCAGGAGCGCGCCTTCGAATTGGCGGAAGTGGATGCCGAGTTGCTAACGGCTGATTTGCCGCCGACCGCCTACACCGACCCCGGCTTTTTGCAATACCTGAAAAAGGCCGCGCAGGAATAGAATCGGAGGCTAGTCGTCTCCATGTTCCGTTTGCTCAAACCCATTAACCCGCTGCGCTCGTGGCTCTGCGCCTGTGCGCTGCTATTGCTTGCCGGCACTGCCAATGCACAAACCGCTGCCAATGGCCAGGCAGCGCCGAACGCTCCGACTGCGGATGCAGAGCCGCGATGGGAGCAGCTAAACGCTGCCGAGCAGCAGTCGCTTCAGCCCCTGGCTTCAATTTGGAGCGGCCTTTCCCAAGGGCACCGCCGCAAATGGCTGGCCTTGGCCAAAAATTACCCCGCTATGGGCGATGCGGACCGGGAAAAGCTGCAAAGCCGCATGGCCGAATGGGCTGCCTTAAAGCCTAAAGAGCGCGAACAGGCCCGCTTGAACTTTGCTCAAACCAAAAAGCTGCCGCCGGATGCCCGCGCAGCCACCTGGGAGGCCTACCAAGCGCTTACCGAAGAGGAGCGGCGCGCCTTGCTGGACACGGCGCCCAAAAAACCAAGCGGGGCTGCCATCGCAGCCAAACCGGTTGCGCCCAGTAAATTGGCAGAGGTACCTGTGACGCGAAAAACACCTGAGCCGGTCAAGGCCTCTTCTAATGCCCGCCCGGCTATCGATCGCTACACCTTGCTTCCCCAAAAGGACAGCGCAGCGTCAAACTGAAGCGTGTTTTGCGCCTGGCGCTATTGCCGGGCTACCTGCAAACAGCCAAGAGGCCACCCGGCACGCACACTGACTACAAACTTTGGCAACAGACGCCCCTACCCACCGCATGTCCGAATCCACTGCTTTGGAAAGTTTTGAATACCAAACGCCCGGCGTGTGGCGGCGCATGGCATGCTGGCTTTACGAAGGCATGCTGCTCTTTGGGGTGGTTTTTATTGCGGGCTACCTGTTCGGGACGCTGACCCAAACGCGCAATGCGATGGACAACCGGACTGCCCTCCAGGCGTTTATCTTTTTGGCGCTGAGCGCCTATTTCGTCATTTTCTGGACCCGTGGCCAAACACTCGCTATGAAGACTTGGCACATCCGGCTGGTCGATACCCAGGGCGCCTTGGTCAACCGGCAACGGGCCCTACTTCGTTATGTACTCAGCTGGGTATGGGTGCTTCCCCCTCTGGGACTGGCTTGGGAAGCTGCCTTGCCTGCGGGGGTGCAAGCCTTGGTGTTTTTACTGTGGGTGGCCGCATGGGCAGGAAGCAGCGGGCTGGCGCCGCAAAGGCAGTTCTGGCACGACATCGTGGCGGGTACGCGACTGGTTCACTACAAACCGACCGAGCCTACGCGCAAGGGTGTCGGCAATTAAGCCTGGCCCTCAGAAAAGCGGGTCAAACAGCCGACTCGTCCTGCTCGCCGGTGCGAATGCGCACCACACGCTCCACCGAGGTCACAAAAATCTTGCCGTCGCCGATCTTGCCGGTATAGGCCGCCTTCACGATGGCATCCACGCAGCGGTCCACATCCTCAGTTTTCACCACCACTTCTACTTTTACCTTGGGTAAAAAGTCCACCACGTACTCAGCGCCCCGGTACAACTCGGTGTGGCCTTTCTGGCGTCCGAATCCTTTGACTTCGGTGACGGTCAGGCCGCTGGCGCCGCATTCGGCCAGCGCCTCGCGCACTTCTTCCAGTTTGAATGGCTTGATGATGGCGGTAATTTGTTTCATGGCAGGTCCCAAAAAGTAAAAGTAGCGGATTCAGGCACGGAATCGATTGGTAATAGGATAACGCCAATCCTTGCCGAAACTGCGGTGGCTGACGCGAATCCCGGGGGGTGCCTGGCGGCGCTTGTATTCGTTGATCTGAATTAACCGGGTGACGCGCTCAACGTCGGCGGCGCTGTAGCCGGCGGCCACGATCTCGACAATGCTCTGGTCGTTTTCCATGTAACGTTCGATGATGGCATCGAGCACCTCGTACGGCGGCAAGCTGTCCTGGTCGGTCTGGTCGGGCCGCAGCTCGGCGCTCGGCGGCCTGGTGATGATGCGTTCGGGAATCGGTTCCTGGCCTGTGCCGTAGGGATCGTGCTGGTTGCGCCAGCGCGCCATGGCGAAAACCTTCATCTTGGGCAAGTCCTTGATCACCGCGAAACCACCGGCCATGTCGCCATACAAGGTGCAATAGCCGGTAGCCATTTCGGACTTGTTGCCGGTGGTCAGCACCATGGAGCCAAATTTATTGCTCAAGGCCATCAGGAGCGTGCCGCGTATGCGGGCCTGGATGTTTTCTTCGGTGCTGTCTTCGGCACGCCCGGCAAATTCACCGGCCAAGGAGGCTTTGAAAGCGTCAAACTCGGGGAGAATAGAAATTTCGTCATAGCGCACGCCCATGCGCCTTGCCATCTCACGGGCATCCATCCAACTGATGTCGGCGGTATAGGGCGAGGGCATCATCACCGCGCGCACCTTATCGGCACCCAGTGCGTCCACTGCGATAGCCAGCACCAGCGCCGAATCGATACCGCCCGATAGGCCTAGCAATACGCCGGGGAAGCGGTTTTTACCTACGTAATCGCGCACCCCTAAAACCAACGCATCCCACAAATCGGCTTCTTCGGAGCGCTGTGGCTCGATGGCAGCGGCCCATCTAGCCAACTTATCGCCCGGGCTGACGGCCACCGTATCGCCGTCCTCTAACGAACAAGCGAACAGGGCCTCCTGGAAACTGGCTGCGCGGCCCTGCACCTGGCCTTGGGCATCCAACACGAAGGAGCGCCCCTCAAACACCAATTCGTCCTGCCCACCCACCAGATGCGCATAAACCAAAGGCAAGCCGGTGGCGCGGCAGCGCTCGGCCATGACTTGCTCGCGCTGATAGCCCTTGCCCAAATGAAAAGGCGAGGCATTGATCACCGCCAGCAACTCTGCACCCGCCGCCCTGGCCGCCAGAGCCGGGCCTTCAAACCAAGCGTCTTCACAAATTAGCAGGCCCACATGCACTGGTGCATGCGCCGGACCGGCCTCGAACACACAAGTCTGGCTGCCGGGCGCAAAGTAGCGCCGCTCGTCAAACACCTGGTAATTGGGCAGTTCCTGCTTTGCGTAGGTGGCTATCACCTGGCCTTCGCGCAGCACGCTGGCACAGTTAAAGCGTTCCGTGATAGAAACTGCCGTGCCGCGCTGGTCGCCGCCCTGGGGATGACCCACCACCACGCACATGTCGGCAAGACCCGCTAACTGCGCGGCCAGCCATTTCAGGGCATCATCACAGGCCTGCATAAATGCGGGGCGCAAATACAGGTCTTCGGCGGCGTAGCCGCACAGCGACAATTCGGGTGTCAGCAGCAAACGGACGCCCTGTGCATGGGCCTGGTTTGCCGCATCCAGTATTTTTTGCGCGTTGCCGCTCAGGTCACCTACGATGAAGTTGAGTTGGGCAACGCAAATTTTGAGAGTCATGTACGAATGCTTATGAAAACTGTGGCGCAGTGTGCGCCATCGGGCGCCTTCCCAGCCTGCGTCGGGAGGCTGCATGGGGCTTAATGATTATGTCACCCGTGTACACGACTCGGTCTGCGCCATCGATGCCGGACTATGGGACGGCTTGCTGGCCGAGCACCCCGAAGCCAGCCCCTTTATGCGCCACGCCTACCTGGCCGCTTTGGAGCAAAGTGCCAGCGCTTGCCCGGCTACCGGCTGGAAGCCCGTATGCATCAGCCTGGAGCGGGGCGGCATATTGGTAGGCGCCTGCATGCTGTACGAAAAAGACCATTCCTATGGCGAATACGTATTTGACTGGGCCTGGGCCAATGCCTACCAGCAACACGGACTGGCTTACTACCCCAAGGCCACGGTGGCAGTTCCCTTCACGCCGGTGCCGGGCGCGCGCTTGCTAGCACGCGACGTTAGCGCGAGGCAAGCCCTTATTGCCGCATTGATCGCCTACAGCCAAGACCGGGGGTTGTCCTCGCTGCATCTGCTATTCCTGTCTCCGCAAGATGCCCAAGCCTGCGCTGATAGCGGCCTGATGCTGCGCCACACGGTCCAATTTCACTGGACGAATACCACGCCCGGATTCGCCGATTTCGACGCCTTTCTGGCCAGCCTGTCGCAAGACAAGCGCAAAAAAATCCGCCAGGAGCGGCGCAAAGTGGCTGACGCAGGTGTGCAATTTCGGTCGGTCAAAGGCAGCGATATCGGCGATGCTGACTGGGATTTTTTCTACCGCTGCTATGAGCGCACCTACCTGGAGCACGGCAATGCACCTTACCTGAGCCGCGCTTTCTTTGCGGCTATGCAAAGCAACATGCCTGAAAACTGGTTACTTTTCGTGGCCGAACGCGCGGGTCGCCCTATCGCTAGCAGCCTGATTGGCCTTAGCAGCGCCAATCCGGATTGCTCCCAGCCCCGCGTCGCCTACGGACGCTACTGGGGGGCGCTAGAACGTGTGGACTGCCTGCATTTTGAGGCCTGCTACTACCAGCCACTGCAATGGTGCATAGAAAACAATTTCGGGCGCTTTGAAGGCGGCGCCCAGGGCGAACACAAAATGGCCCGCGCTTTGATGCCGGTTAAAACCAGCAGCGCCCACTGGCTAGCCCACCCTGCGTTTGCCGACGCAGTAGCGCGCTTTTTAGAGCGCGAGGGTGACGGCATAGACCAATACATGGGGAACCTGCAGCAACGCTCGCCTTTCAAGGGCATGTCAGCCGAACCTCAATAAAGCTTGACATTCAAGGCGCAGCGATCGCCGCGTCCTGAATTGACAATCGATTAATCGACCTGGGCTTTAAGCAGACTGCTCTTTTTGGTAATTGGCAATGCCTTCAGAAATTTCCTGGTGCGCTGCCTCAGGGCCTTCCCAACCCAAAATCTTGACCCACTTACCTTCTTCCAAATCTTTGTAATGTTCAAAGAAATGGGCGATGGTTTTCAGGCGTAGTGGGTTGAGGTCGGCAGGCTTTTGCCATTGGGTGTAGAGCGACAAAATTTTATCGATCGGCACCGCCAACACCTTGCCGTCCATGCCCGCTTCGTCTTCCATTTTGAGGATGCCGATCGCGCGGCAAGGCACCACCACGCCGGGAATCAAAGGCACTGGCGTGATGACCAGCACATCGACCGGATCGCCGTCGCCGGAGATGGTCTTGGGCACGTAGCCGTAGTTGGTCGGATAGTGCATTGCGGTGCTCATGAAACGGTCTACGAAGATCGCGCCGGTTTCTTTATTGACTTCGTATTTCACCGGGTCTGCGTTCATCGGGATTTCGATGATCACATTGAATTCTTTGGGCGCGTTTTTTCCGGGGGTGACTTTGTCAAGGGACATATATAGCTCGTGAGGTGGTTAGAAGTGCATACCGATCAATATCAGTATTAACCCTGATTTTACTGACTTGGCCCTTGCGAAGCTCCGTATTGCTGACTTTTGCGGCTACAGTTGCGGGAGTTGGCCAATCGGCTCTCCGACTATTACAGGTCGTGAGCACGAGGAAGCAACGCAGCGGGAGTACCGCCAGCGTTACTCCTTTGTTCGCGAAACATGCTAGTTTGGAGAT
>CANFJQ010000017.1 GCA_947447615.1 Comamonadaceae bacterium | reverse complement strand
TTTGAAGGCGGCCCGCGCATGAAAAATGCCGACGAAGGCCTGGCCGAGTTGGAAGCCAATGTCGATTCGCTGATCGTGGTGCTCAACGAAAAGCTGCTGGAAGTGCTGGGCGACGACATCAGCCAGGACGAGGCCTTTGCCTATGCCAACGATGTGCTGAAAAACGCCGTCGGCGGTATTGCCGAAATCATCAACGTGCCTGGCCATGTGAACGTGGACTTTGAAGACGTGCGCACCGTGATGGGCGAGCCTGGCAAAGCGATGATGGGTACCGCCCTGGCCAAAGGCCCGGACCGCGCGCGCATTGCCGCCGAACAAGCCGTGGCCTGCCCGCTGCTCGAAGGCATCGACCTGTCTGGTGCCAAAGGCGTGCTGGTGCTGATCACCGCAGCCAAAGGCTCGCTCAAATTGAGCGAATCCAAGCTGGCGATGAACACCATCCGCGCTTACGCCTCGCCCGAAGCGCATGTGATTTACGGTACCGCGTACGACGACTCGCTGGGCGAAGACGTGCGCGTGACCGTGGTCGCCACCGGCCTGAGCCGTCCCCGCCGCACTGCGCCTCCGCTGCAAGTGCTGCGCACTGGTACCTACGACGCCGCACCCTCGCCCATGGCCAACACCCATGCGGCCATGTCGGCGGGCACCATGCAACGCAGCATGGGCAACACCACCGTGGCTTCGGCATCGGGCATGGGCAGCAGCACCGGCATCAGCGCCCCATCGCAAGCAGGCGCCTCCACCGACTACGGCACGCTCAGCACCCCCGCCGTATGGCGCGGCAGCCGCACCACCGCAGCGCAAAAAGTGGATGCACTTTCCAGCGGCGGCATGGATGACTACGAAATCCCGGCCTTCTTGCGCAAGCAGGCGGATTGATTTTTCTGGTCTTGCGCTGAGTCAGATAAGTAAAGCGGGCTGGTGCGGGCCTATGGCCCCACCGCCCGCTTTATGCCGACCGGCTTTTACAATCCCCCGGTGCTACAACAAAGAACCCTGAAATCCCTCACCCGCGCCGTTGGCGTAGGCTTGCATAGCGGCCAGCGGGTGGAGATCACTTTGCGACCCGCAACGCCGGGCACCGGCATTGTGTTTCGGCGGGTCGATCTTCCCCACCCAGTCGATATTGCGGTATCCCCGCAGGCGGTTACCGACACCCGGCTGGCGTCCACCTTGTCCCACGGCGACGCCAAAGTGCACACCGTGGAGCACCTCATGTCCGCTTGTGCGGGCTTGGGCGTGGACAATATGTACGTCGATATCAATGCCGAGGAAGTGCCCATCCTGGACGGCTCGGCCGCGTCTTTTGTTTTTCTGCTGCAAAGCGCCGGTATCGAAATGCAAAACGCGGCGCGCCGCTTTATTCGCGTCAAAGCGCCGATCTCGGTGCAACACGGTCAGGGCGCCGATCTGAAATGGGCGACCTTGGAGCCCTACCACGGCTTTAAGCTCAGTTTTGCCATCGACTTTGCGCACCCGGCGGTGGACTCCACCGGGCAAAGCGTGGACTTTGACTTGAGCCAGGGCTCGTATGCGCGCGATATTGCACGCGCCCGCACCTTTGGCTTTACCAAAGACGTGGAAATGATGCGCCAAAACGGCTTGGCCCTGGGTGGCGGTCTGGACAATGCCATCGTGATGGACGACTACAAAGTGCTCAATTCCGATGGTCTGCGCTATGACGACGAATTTGTGAAGCACAAAATTTTGGACGCCATGGGCGATTTGTATTTGCTCGGCATGCCCCTGCTCGCCCATTACCGCGCCCACCGCTCTGGCCATGCGCTCAACAACCAATTGCTGCGCCAATTGCAAGCGCAGCCCCAGGATTGGGAAGTAGTCACTTTTGACGACGCACGCAGCGCCCCCAAAGGCTTTGCGCAATTAGCGCCGGCCTGGTAATTGCGCCCTACCGCGCCGCCGCAGCTTTTAGTGACTGCGCCCCGCTTTGTAACCGGCCCCCGCTCCAATGCCTTGCGCTTTGGCAATACGCGCCATGGCCGCTCCGGCGTGCGCATGGGTAATGGCCAAACCCAAAGCATCTGCCGCATCCGGGCCGGGCAGACCGGGCAGGTCTAGCAAGCGGCGCACCATCTCGCGGATTTGCATTTTGTCGGCGCGGCCATAGCCTGCGACGGCTTGCTTCATTTGCAATGCGGTGTATTCGGCCACCGGCAATTGAGCGTGCACCAAAGCGCTGATCAAAGCGCCGCGCGCTTGGCCCAGTAGCAACGTGGATTGCGGATTGACATTCACAAACACGATTTCTATAGCGGCACTATCAGGCTGGTAGCGTTGCACGACTTCGGCCAAACCGTCGAACAAGGCGTGGATGCGATCGGGCAAAGCCTGGCTGGCCAGACCCTGGGTGCTGATGGTGCCGCTGGCCACATAGCGCAGCGCGCTGCCTTGCTGGTCCAGCACGCCAAAGCCAGTGGTGCGCAGGCCGGGATCGACGCCCAGAATCCTCATGGCGCGCTGGCGCCAGGTAAGCGCGCATCGGGCATACGGGTGACGATGACGCTGGCACGCGCACTCAGGTAGTCTGAATTGGGCAGTTTTTCAAAATAACGTGGCCTGGGCAACATGACCGCCAGGCGCGCCGCTTCCCAGGGGCTCAGTTGCGCGGCGGACTTGCGGAAATAGTGGCGCGCAGCCGCTTCGGCCCCAAACACGCCGTCGCCCCACTCCACGCTATTGAGGTAGATTTCCAAAATACGTTGCTTGCTCAGCAGTTTTTCCATGAGCAGCGTGATGACCATTTCCTGGGCTTTACGCACCAGAGTGCGTTCACCGGACAGAAACAAATTTTTCGCCAGCTGCTGGCTGATAGTGGAGCCACCCACGACTTTGGCCGGGCGTGCCTCGCGGCCATTTTTCGCTTTGGCCGCAACTTGGGCCGCGCGCTCTTCTGCCTTGCTGTTTTTAGACCAGGCTTTCTCTAAAGCGGCCCAGTCGATGCCCTCGTGGCTGGCAAAGCTGTCGTCTTCGGAAGCAATAACGGCGCGCTTGAGCGACTGGCCCAGTTGTGCATCGTCACGCCAAGTTTGAGTCCAGCGCACGCTGTCTTGCTCCTGCAGCTGCCGCCAGACTTGGGAGCGCTCAAAACTGGTGGACTGCGGATCGACCCAGGCCATGGCCGCAATACGCAGCGCGAAATACAGTTGCAAGCCCAACGCCGCCAGGCACAGCAAACCCACCAAGCGCAACACGACCCTCACGGCGCCCCCAAGGCCTCGGTACGCAAGGCTTCGTCGCGGGTGAAGGAAAAGCGCGCCACCACCACCAATTGGTCCAACGATTTGCGCATCTCCGGCGTGAAGGCGCCAAACGGCCCGGCACTGCGCGCGACCTCTTGCGCATGCCGGTCCAGCGCCGGGTTGCCCGAGCCTTTGATAACTTCGGCATCGAGCACCTGGCCGGTGAAATTGACCGTCACCATCATGGTCAGGGCGCCATACATTTTTTCGCCATGGCGCTCGGGGAAATGGCTGGTGCCGCGCGCTTCAATTTTGCGGCGCATGCTGTCGTAGTACTGCGCGTACACCACTTCGCGCACCGCCGGGCTGACATAGGCTTTGCGCGGACGCGCGTTCTCCGCCTGGATGCGCTCTTCGATTTTGGCCAGCATATTGCTCAGCTCCAGGCGTTTTTGCTCTTGCTGGATTTTTTCGTCCAAGGTCATATCCGCGTTTTGGGAGTTTTGGCTGATCGCCAAAATTTGCGCTTTCACGCGTTGCAACAGCAGGTTTTGTTGCGCCAGCATTTGTTGCTGTTCGTCTTTGGCATTGCGCTCCTGCGTCTCGCCGCTTTGGGCTTGGGCCGCAGCCGCCACCGGGCTGGTCGCCATGCCTTTGGCAGCCGCACCGCCACCGGCCAAAGACACCTGGGCCAAGGCCTGCGCCTTGTCCGGCTTGCCACTGGCAGCCGCGTTGACCAGGGTGATTTCCAGCGGGCTGTCGTCGGTCAGGCGCTCCCAGGTTTGCGGGCTGGCAAAGCGCAGCGTCAAGACCATGGCATGCAGCAGCACCGACACCAGCAAGGCGCGCTGCAAGAGGCTCCATTGCCTCCAGTTCCACCAGCGTGACGCGGGGGGTGACACAGGGGGTAGCGCCATGGCGTGCACAGTGTCAGGCGGGGTCCGGGGGGTCCAAAACATCGACGGCAATGGTAATCGCGCCGACCAGGTCTTCTTCGTCCTCGCCCTCGCCCGCTGCGGCGGATGGATCCTCAGCGCCATCGCCTTCGGCTTGCTCTGGGCTGTCCAGGCGTTCGAGCACCGTCGCCGACACATCCAAGGTCATCAGGTCCACCGCGCCCAGGCGCAGCCGCACTTGGGCGCCGCGCGGCAGCCCGGGGCCTGCGGCAATCGCCATCACCAAGGGCAAGTCATCAGCGCGGGCCAGGCCGTCTTTAATGACCGTGGCGACCAGCTCGGTGGTGTCGTTTTGGCGCAGGTATTGCAAAGTCCAAAAACGCTCCATGGCCGACTGGTAGCTGTTGTAGGTGGCGTAGGTGGCTTCAAAGGCGGAAATGATGGAAAACAGTTGGGCGTCTTTGGGCTTGAAGGGCGCGGCCAGCGCGGCGGTGCTGCCATGGCGCACGCAAGCGATGATTTGCCATTGGTTCACCAAATCGGTATAGCGGCGCAGCGGTGAGGTGCTCCAGGCATAGCTGGGCACGCCGATACCGGCATGCGGCAGCGCCCTGGTGCCCATGCGCACTTTGACGCCCGGCGCCATCGAGGCCTGGCTACGGTAAATCGCGGGCACGCCCAGGCTGGCCAGCCACTGCCCCCAGGTGCTGTTGGCCAAAATCATGGCCTCGGCCACGATCAAGTCCAAGGGCGCGCCCCGCTGGCGTACGCTGATCTGCACAGTTTCATCCCCCGCCGGTTCGCCAGCCTCTAAGTTAGTGAGCCGGAAGTTGTAATCCGGCCGGTTAAAGCTTTCGGGCTTGCCACGCACGATTTCGCGCCGGGCTTTGTGGGCACAGGCAAAGCGGTGCAAAAACGCAAGTTGGGTATGCAATGCCGTGGCTGCTGCGGCCTGTTCGTTGCTGCTTAAAGGCGCGGGAGCTTGCGCGGCTTGCAGCCAGTCTTCGGTGACCAGGCTGTCGAGCTGGTCATGACGCAGGTTGTGGCTGATGGGCACGCTTTCGATGCGGGTTTCGCTACTGTGTATTTCCAGGGTCTGCTCGTCTAGGGTGACATAGAGCGAGAGTGCGGGGCAATTGCGGCCTTGCTGCAAGGTATAGACCTGCACTAGCGCATCGGGCAGCATGGTCAGCTTGTAGCCCGGCATATAGACGGTGGACAAGCGCTGGCGGCCCAGACGGTCGATCGCGCTATCGGGTGCAATGGCCAGCCCTGGCGCAGCGATATGCACGCCGATGGTGACGGTGCCACTACCCAGGCCTTGCACCGATAAGGCATCGTCGATTTCGGTGGTGGCAGAGTCATCAATCGAAAACGCCGCTACGGGTGCCAGCGGCAAGTCCGCAGCAGGCGCGACCGCGTCCAAGGCCGGAAATGCCGTGCCCTGGGGAAAGTTTTCCAGCAAAAAGCGCTTCCAGTGGAATTGGAAAGGCGAATCGATGGCGCCGCTTTGGAGCAGCAAATCCAAAGGCGCGGTGTGGCTGTCGCGCGAGGCTTGCACCACGGCTTTGTATTCGGGCGCGTTTTTATCCGGCTTAAACAATATTTTGTAAAGCTGCGCGCGCACCGGCGCGGGGCAATGGCCTTGGACTAGTTCGCGCGCCCATTGCGCGATCAACTCGGTTTGCAGGCGCTTTTTTTCTATCGCTGCCAGCGCTTGGGCCACGATGTCGGCCGGCGCTTTGCGGAACATGCCTTTGCCCGCACGGCGGAAATAATGCGGCGCTTCGAACAAGCGCATCAGCATGCCTGCTTGCTCCAGCACGCTAGCTTTGTCGCTGAAGTAGTCGCGCGCCAGATCAGCAAAACCGAAATCGCCCTCCGGTGCAAATTCCCAGGCCATTTCCAAATCCACCGATTGGCTTAGCGCCTGCGCTTGCTCCATAAATTGCGCGGGCGTGGGTTTGTCAAAACGCAGCATCACGTTAGCGGTCTTGACTTTGAGGCGCTTGCCACTATCGAGCTCCACTTGCGCCGAGGCATCGGTTTCGGACAAGAGCCTTGCGGCCATGAATTTTCCGGCTTCATCAAACATCAGGTACATGGTCGGATTGTCCCATGGCGCCTTACGGGGGCGGCGCGATAATCGGGCGATGTCCACTTCCTTTGGCAAAGTACCGCTGCGCAATCGCATGATGCCCCTGTGGGCCGGGCTGGACGGGCCATTGGCTTTTATTGTTTTTTGCTTGGCCTGCGCCGGGATGCTGGTGATGTATTCCTCGGGCTATGACTTTGGCAGCCGCTTTTCTGACCATGCGCGCAATATGCTGATTGCTGCCGCCGTGATGTTTGTCGCCGCGCAAATTCCACCGCAGCGCTTGATGACGCTGGCGGTGCCGCTGTACACACTGGGGGTGGCGCTGCTAATCGCGGTAGCGATTTTCGGCGTGACCAAAAAAGGGGCGCGCCGCTGGCTCAATATCGGCGTGGTGATCCAGCCCAGTGAGATTTTGAAAATTGCCATGCCCTTGATGCTGGCTTGGTGGTTCCAAAAGCGTGAAGGCCAGCTGCGTCCGCTGGACTTTGCGGTGGCCGCGGTGCTGCTGGCGGTGCCAGTGGGACTCATCATCCGCCAGCCCGATTTGGGTACCGCCATGCTGGTGCTACTAGCTGGTCTGTCGGTGATTTTTTTCGCCGGCGTAAGTTGGAAATGGATTGCGCCACCGGTGGTACTGGGCCTGGTGGGTGTGGTGCTGCTGATCGGTTTTGAACCGGTGCTTTGCGCAGACGGTATGCGCTGGCCGGTCTTGCACGACTACCAACAACAACGCATCTGCACTTTGCTAGACCCGACGCGCGATCCGCTGGGCAAGGGTTTTCACATCATCCAGGGCATGATCGGTATCGGGGCCGGAGGCTTTTGGGGTACTGGCTTTATGCAGGGCACACAAACCCATCTGGAATTTATTCCGGAGCGCACGACCGATTTCATCTTTGCCGCTTTTTCGGAAGAGTTCGGGCTATTTGGCAATTTGTTTTTGATGGCCGGGTTTGTTGCCCTGATCTTGCGCGGCTTGGCGATTGCGCTGGAGGCGCCAACCTTGTTTTCGCGCCTGTTGGCCGGTAGCGTGGCCATGATTTTTTTCACCTACGCTTTTGTGAACATGGCCATGGTCAGCGGTATCTTGCCGGTGGTGGGCGTGCCCCTGCCTTTTATTAGCTACGGCGGCACGGCCATGGTGACCCTGGGCTTTGCCTGCGGCATCTTGATGTCGATCGCCAATGCACGGCGATTGGTGCAGTCCTAAAACGGCTGCTTTCTCATGCGAGCCAGCCTTGTCCCCCCTCGGGCAAGGCCATGGGCCCCGGCCTAGAATGGCACGATGATCTCTCGCGAACCCACCCTCGAACGCCTGGCCACGGCCAAATCCCTCTTGCTCACACCCTTTGGCCTGGACGAAAGCCACCTCAGCCGCGCATTGGCCGAGATCAAGGCGCACAAGGTGGACGAAGCGGATCTGTATTTTCAGTACACCCGCTCCGAGGGCTGGAGCTTGGAGGAAGGCATTGTCAAGACCGGCTCTTTCAGCATCGACCAGGGCGTGGGCGTGCGCGCGGTCAGTGGCGAGAAAACCGCCTTTGCCTATTCCGACGACATTTCTGAAGCCGCGCTGCTCGATGCGGCGCGCACGGTGCGCACGATTTCAAAAGCAGCCAGCCAGCGCCGTATCAGCGTGAGCAAACCCAAGATTGCGCGCAGCCGCTCGCTCTACCCAGACCAAGACCCGATTGCGACCATGGACAGCGCGGCCAAAGTGGCTTTGCTCGGGCGCGTGGAAAAAATGGCCCGCGCCAAAGACCCGCGTGTTTTGCAAGTGATGGCTGGTCTGGCGATGGAATACGACGTGGTGCTGGTGGCGCGTGCCGACGGCGTTTTAGCGGCGGACGTACGGCCTTTGGTGCGCTTATCGGTGACCGTGATTGCCGAGCAAAAAGGCCGGCGCGAGGTGGGTTCTTCCGGCGGTGGTGGTCGTTTTAGTCTGGCGTATTTTGACGATGCGCAAATCAGCAAATACGTGGACCAGGCGGTGCATGCGGCCCTGACGAACTTGGAAGCGCGGCCCGCACCCGCAGGTGAAATGACGGTGGTGCTCGGCTCGGGTTGGCCGGGCATTTTGTTGCACGAAGCCATCGGCCACGGCCTGGAAGGCGACTTCAACCGCAAGGGTTCGAGCGCCTTCAGTGGTCGCATCGGCCAGCGCGTCGCGGCCAAAGGCGTCACCGTGCTGGACGATGGCACCATGGCCGACCGACGCGGTTCGCTCAACGTCGATGACGAGGGCAATACCAGCGCGCGCAATGTGCTGATCGAAGACGGCATCCTCAAAGGCTACATTCAGGACGCGATGAACGCGCGCCTGATGGGCGTAGCGCCCACCGGTAACGGACGGCGCGAAAGCTATGCCCATGTCCCCATGCCGCGCATGACCAACACCTATATGCTGGGGGGCGACAAAGACCCGCAAGAGATTGTGCGCAGCATCAAAAAAGGCCTGTATGCGGTTAATTTCGGCGGCGGGCAGGTGGACATTACTTCGGGCAAATTTGTGTTCTCCGCCAGCGAAGCCTACTGGGTGGAAAACGGCAAAATTTTGTACCCGGTCAAAGGTGCGACCCTGGTCGGCAGCGGGCCGGACTGCTTGAAACGCGTGAGCCTGATCGGCAATGATATGGCGCTGGACAGCGGCGTGGGCACCTGCGGCAAAGACGGGCAAAGCGTGCCGGTGGGCGTGGGCCAACCGACTTTGCGCATCGACGGCCTCACCGTGGGCGGCACGGCCTAAAGCGTCAATTCCGTGTAAGACCTGCTGTGTTACATTCCCCTCTATGAATTTTTCGCGCTTTTACTTTAGCTACTTTTGGTTCTCGAACGCCCCCGGCGTGAGAGGGTTCTGAACGCAAGCACTTACAAAGCGTACCGAATTCCCCGAACCGCCGGCCTCCCCGGCGGTTTTTTTATGTCTTTATTTTTTTGAACTACCTGCAAGAGGAAATTTGCAATGACCGCCAGCGCCGACCGCACCAGCATTACCGACGACGAACGTATCAAGGGCATTACCGTGCTGCCGCCCCCCGAACACTTAATCCGCTTTTTCCCGATCAGCGGCACGCCGGTAGAAGGCCTGGTTTCCTCTACCCGCAAACGCATTCAAAACATCATGAGCGGCAAAGATGACCGCCTGCTGGTCATCATCGGCCCCTGCTCCATCCACGACCCCGCCGCCGCGCTGGACTATGCCAAGCGCCTCAAAGAGCAGCGCGACCATTACGCCGATACCCTAGAAATCGTGATGCGGGTGTACTTTGAAAAACCGCGTACTACGGTGGGCTGGAAGGGCTTGATCAATGACCCCTATTTGGACGAAAGCTTTCGTATCGACGAGGGCCTGCGCATCGCACGCCAGTTGCTGATTGACATCAACCGCTTGGGGCTGCCCGCAGGCAGCGAATTTTTAGATGTGATTTCGCCGCAGTACCTGGGCGACCTGATTGCCTGGGGCGCTATCGGCGCGCGCACCACCGAAAGCCAGGTGCACCGCGAACTGGCCTCGGGCCTGTCGGCTCCCATTGGCTTTAAAAACGGCACCGATGGCAACATCAAAATCGCCACCGATGCGATCCAGGCAGCCGCCGGTGGGCACCACTTTTTATCGGTGCACAAAAACGGCCAGGTCGCGATTGTGCAAACGCAAGGCAACCCGGATTGCCACGTGATTTTGCGCGGCGGCAAGGCACCTAATTACGACGCCAAAAGCGTGGAGAGCGCCTGCCAGGACCTGGCCAAAGCAGGCCTGCCGCAAACCCTGATGGTCGATTGCAGCCACGCCAACAGCAGCAAGCAACACCAAAAACAACTGGACGTGGCCAAGGACATCGCAGGCCAGTTAGCCCAAGGTTCGACCCGTATTTTTGGTGTGATGGTGGAAAGCCATTTGAACGCCGGGGCGCAAAAATTCACGCCCGGCAAAGATCCGGTGGCCGGTTTGCAGTACGGCCAGAGTATTACCGACGCCTGCCTGGGCTGGGACGATTCGCTCAGCAGTCTAGAAAGCCTGTCGCAATCGGTGAAAGCGCGCCGGGTGCGCCGCAGCACGGCGAGCTAACTAGCCGCTGGGCAAATCCGCGTCGGCGTTACCCATGCGTTGGCGCGACCTCTTCCAAGGTCTGCAACAACTTGGCGTGGATACCGCCAAAGCCGCCATTGCTCATGCACACAATATGGTCGCCCGGCTGCACCACAGCGCGCAGTTGCTGCACCAGCGCATCCACCGAATCAGCGACTTGGGCGCGCGCACCCATGGGCGCCAAGGCCTCGTGCGCATCCCAGCCTAGGCCGCCGCTATGGCAAAAGGCTAAGTCTGCATCTTCCAGACTCCAGGGTAATTGCGCTTTCATGGCACCAAGTTTCATGGTGTTGGAGCGCGGCTCAAACACCGCCAAAATCCGCGCCGCGCCCACCTGGCGGCGCAAGCCGTCTAGTGTGGTGCGTATGGCCGTGGGGTGGTGCGCAAAATCGTCATAGACCGTGACCAAGGGCCCAGCCTGCTGCCCCGCCAGTGCGACGCGCCCGCGCACTTCCATGCGGCGTTTGACGTTCTCAAACTGCTGCAAGGCCAGGGCCGCAGCCGCAGGACTCACGCCCAGGTGGTCTGCCGCCGCGATGGCGGCTAAGGCATTGAGCTGGTTGTGCACGCCACCCAAGGCCCAGCGCACGTGCGCCACCTGCGCGCCTTGGTGCAGCACCGCAAAATCTTCTGGATCACCCTCAGCGCTGAAATCGCTGACTGCCGCGCCGAAGCTGCGCAGCTCGCTCCAGCAACCCATTTGCAGCACCCGCGCCAGACTTTCTTCCAGCCCATTGACCACCACCCGCCCGTTGGACGGCACGGTACGCAGCAAATGGTGGAACTGCCGCTCAATGGCTTGCAAGTTATCAAAAATGTCGGCGTGGTCGAATTCCAGGTTGTTCAAGATGGCGGTGCGCGGGCGGTAATGGACAAACTTGCTGCGCTTATCAAAAAATGCGGTGTCGTATTCGTCCGCCTCGATCACAAAGGCAGCGCCTCGCCCCAGGCGGGCCGACACACCGAAGTTCAGCGGCACGCCGCCCACCAAAAAACCAGGCTCCAGACCCGCTTGTTCCAAAATCCAACTCAGCATGGCGGTGGTCGTGGTTTTGCCGTGGGTACCGGCGACCGCCAGCACATGGCGTCCGGCCAGCAGGTGCTCGGCCAGCCATTGCGGGCCGCTGGTGTAGGGCAGGCCCTGGTCCAGAATCGCTTCCATCAGCGGAAATTTAGCGCTGCCATCGACATTGCGGGCGCGGCTGACCACATTGCCGACCACCCAGATGTCCGGCGCCAGGGCCAGTTGCTCCGCACCAAAGCCTTGCATCACCTCGATGCCCAGATCGCGCAACTGATCGCTCATGGGCGGGTACACACCGGCATCGCAGCCCGTCACCCGATGCCCGGCCTCGCGCGCCAGGGCTGCCAGCCCGCCCATAAACGTGCCGCAAATCCCCAATATATGTATATGCATCAGGGAATTTTACCGGCCACCCTTAGCGCGAGACGGTTTGAAGCGCTCCTGTGGCCGACGGCTCCGAGGAGCTCGGGGCACAATGCAGTCATGGACAGCATCAAAGCGGAAATAGCGGCAGTGGCAGCGCGCTCGGTGGTGGAGGAAGGGCTGGACTTTGGTGCGGCCAAGCGCCGAGCGGCCCAGCAGCTGGGCTTGTCGTCGCGCCAAGGCCTGCCCGACCATGAAACTATGGAGCAGGCGGTGCAGGACTACATCGCCATTTTTTGCCCCGAAAGCCAGGCCTTGGAGCTTGGCGTGCTGCGCGGTATTGCGCTCGTCTGGATGGAGCGCTTGGCCCGTTTTCACCCCCATCTCGGTGGTGCGGTCTGGCGCGGAACGGCCACGCGGCACTCCGACATCTACCTCCAATTGTTTTGCGAAGACTCCAAAATAGCCGAAATTACCTTAATTGACATGGGCGTGCGCTTTCAAGCGAGTCAGGTGACGGGCTTGCATGGCGATACGGTGGATGCGCTCAGTGTGCAAATCTGGTGTGAAGAATTCAAATCCTATCTGGGCCTGCACTTGTTGGTGAACGATCTGGATGGCATCCGGGGCGCGCTGCAATCGGACGCGCAAGGGCGGCGTTGGCGTGGGGATGCCAAGTCCTTACGCAGTTTGATGGACAATGGGCAGGATGCAAGCACCTGAAATCACCCCACAGGCATCGCCGCGCCGCCGCTGGGCGCTGGGGGCGCTGGCCGCAACCGCCTTGGGAGCGGGGATGGGCGCCTCCTGGTGGCGCAATCGCCCGGTGCAAGATGCCGCACCTGCCGGGCTGTGGGCACGCCAATGGACCAGCCCACAAGGGCAAACTTTTGCCATGCAAAGCTTTCAAGGGCATCCTTTGCTGGTCAATTTTTGGGCCACCTGGTGCCCGCCCTGCATCGAAGAACTTCCGCTAATTGAAGCCTTCTATCAACAAAATAAACCCAACGGCTGGCAAGTTCTGGGTTTGGCCGTCGACAAGCCGGAGCGAGTGCAAAGCTTTCTAAAGGCCAGTCCGCTGTCGTTTGCGCTGGGCATGGCCGGGCTTGAGGGCACCGAACTGAGCCGTGAGCTGGGCAATGTGTCCGGAAGCCTGCCCTTTACTGTGGTGTTTGCAAGCGACGGCAGCATCGCGCAGCGCAAGCTTGGACGCATAAGCCAGCAAGACCTGGATCAGTGGCGTGGTTTAAGATAGCAGGGCAATCGCTGCCGCATTATCAACAGACTTTTTCGCGATACTGCAACTTAGCCTACGTTAGAATATTTTTAATCGCTTTTAACTCATTTAAAGTATTTTTAACAAGTTTGAGAGGTTGGCCTAGCTGCCAAGCCCTATCAAATGCAAGGAGGATCCATGGATTTACGCAAACTCAAGACCCTGATCGACCTGGTCTCCGACTCCAACGTCTCGGAGCTGGAAATTACCGAGGCTGAGGGCAAGGTACGGATCGTTAAAGGGCCGCAAGCCGTGGTGCAAAGCTATGTGCCCACCCCTGCTGCGGTGGTAGCGGGCGCTCCGCAAGCCCCTATGGCGCCGCAGGCCGCGCCTGTGGCTGCGCCATCGGAAGCCCCAGCCACGGAGGCTAGCCCACTGCACACCGTCAAGTCGCCGATGGTCGGCACCTTCTACCGCTCCTCGTCCCCTGGCGCCAAGGCCTTCGTGGAAGTGGGCGATATGGTGAAAGAGGGCGACACCATCTGCATTATTGAAGCCATGAAGATTCTCAATGAGATTGAGGCGGACAAATCCGGAAAAGTCGTCCAGGTTTTCTGCGAGAACGGCCAGGCGGTGGAATACGGGCAAGCCCTGCTCACGATCGAATAACGCCACGCCATGTTTAAAAAAATCCTGATCGCCAACCGTGGCGAAATTGCGCTGCGCATCCAGCGCGCCTGCCGTGAGCTGGGCGTGCGCGCAGTGATGGTGTATTCCGAAGCCGACCGCGACGCGAAATACGTACGCCTGGCGGAAGAGGCGGTCTGCATCGGACCGGCAGCCTCCAACCTGAGCTATCTGAATATGCCGGCCATTATTTCGGCCGCCGAAGTGACCGACGCCGAGGCCATCCATCCCGGCTACGGCTTTTTAAGCGAAAACGCGGATTTTGCCGAGCGGGTGGAAAAAAGCGGTTTCCAGTTTATCGGGCCTACGCCCGAATCCATCCGCATCATGGGCGACAAGGTCTCGGCCAAGCAAGCCATGATCCGCGCGGGTGTGCCTTGCGTGCCCGGCTCGGAGGGCGAGTTGCCCGATGACCCTGCCCTGGTGCGCAAGATTGCGAAAAGCGTGGGTTACCCGGTCATCATCAAAGCCGCAGGCGGCGGCGGCGGGCGCGGCATGCGTGTGGTGCATACCGAAGCAGCGCTGATCAATGCGGTGGCCATGACCAAAGCCGAAGCGGGCGCCGCCTTTGGCAATCCTGCGGTGTACATGGAGAAATTTCTCCAAAACCCGCGCCATATCGAAATCCAGATTTTGGCCGATACATTTAAAAATGCGGTGTACTTGGGCGAGCGCGACTGCTCTATGCAAAGGCGCCACCAGAAGATTTTGGAAGAGGCGCCAGCCCCCGGCATCAACCGTAAATTGATTGAACGCATTGGCGAACGCTGCGTTAGCGCCTGTAAAAAGATGGGTTATCGGGGCGCAGGTACGTTTGAGTTTTTGTATGAGGCGGGCGAGTTTTATTTCATTGAAATGAATACCCGCGTGCAAGTGGAGCACCCGGTTACTGAAATGATCACCGGTGTGGACATTGTGAAAACGCAAATCATGGTGGCTGCCGGTGAAAAACTGCCTTTTACCCAGCGCCAAATCACGATTTCCGGCCACGCGATTGAGTGCCGCATCAACGCCGAAGACCCCTTCAAATTCACACCCTCCCCCGGCCGCATCACCACTTGGCATGCGCCGGGCGGGCCTGGTGTGCGGGTGGATTCGCATATTTATTCCAATTATTTTGTCCCGCCCTATTACGACTCCATGATTGGCAAACTGATTGTGCACGGCGACACGCGCGAGCAAGCGCTGGCGCGCATGCGCACGGCCTTGTTGGAAACTGCGGTGGAGGGCATCAGCACCAATATTCCGCTGCACCGCGAGTTGATGGTGGACTCCAAATTCATGGCCGGTGGCACCAATATTCACTACCTGGAGCACTGGCTTGAACAGCACAAACGCTGAAGCCAGCCTGTATGAATTGCGCCTGGTATGCCCGCAATACCAGGTCGAAACCCTGAGCGATGCATTGCAAGTGCTGGACGCCTTAAGCGTCAGTGTGGAAGACGCAGACGCCCATACCGACGCGGAACAGGCTTTGTTCGGCGAACCGGGCATGCCCGCGCCACGCGACGGCTGGGAACGTTCTGTGGTCTTGGCGCTGTTTAGTGGTCAAGCCCAAGCGCTTGAGGCCGGTCGGATTTTGCAAGCGCAAGATTTTTTTAGTGATTGCACGCTACAAGGCGTCGCCACGATTGCCGACCAGGACTGGGTGCGCTTGACCCAAGCGCAGTTCGCGCCCGTAGAAATTACACCGAGTTTTTGGATCGTGCCCAGCTGGCACCAACTCCCCTCTGCTGCAAGCCACAGCATCGTGCTCGACCCAGGACTGGCTTTTGGTACCGGCACGCACCCCACTACGCGCATGTGTTTGAGCTGGATCGCGCGCAACCCGCCGCCCACAACCGTCTTGGACTATGGCTGCGGCTCCGGTATTTTGGCTATCGCTGCGGCCAAATTCGGCGCCAGCGATGTATGTGCGGTGGACATCGATCCGGCGGCGGTACAGGCCACATTGGACAATGCCAAGAACAACGGGGTTGCGCTGAATGCCGGTTTACCCGATGCTGCCACGGGCCACTATGCCTTGGTAGTAGCCAATATTTTGTCGTCGCCGCTGAAAGTGCTCGCCCCCTTGTTGTGCGGCTTAACACAAGGCGGCGGCCGCCTGCTATTGTCCGGCATATTGGAGCGGCAGGCGGAGGAATTGCAAGCGGCCTATGCGCCCTATTGCGCATTGCAGATTCTGGATGCCCAAGAAGGCTGGATCTTGATGAGCGCCATGCAGGATTAAGCATTGCGTAGATGCCTTGCGCGGGCCCTTAGGGACTAACCTAGCAAGCCCAAGAAAGCGTATTGCCACAAAGTTTTTTGGGCACACCTATGCCGCGAGCGTTTTGCCCCAGCCACTTGCACATGAAAAAAGCCCGACAGGCGCAAAGCATGCCGGGCTTGGGTTCGAAGCTGAAATAAATCAGGGCTTCGAAGCGCTCGGGAAAGGCCAGGCGGCCTTGGGATTGAGCGTGGTCTGTGCCGCAGGGGCAGCAGGCTTCTCGGGGGCAGCGGATTTTTTCGCAGCTGCTTTCTTCGCTGGTGCAGCCTTTTTAGCAGGAGCTGCTTTTTTGGCGGCGGCCTTCTTAGCCGGAGCGGCTTTCTTCGCGGGTGCTGCTTTCTTAGCCGGAGCTGCCTTCTTCGCAGGTGCTGCTTTCTTAGCCGGAGCGGCTTTCTTCGCAGGTGCTGCTTTCTTAGCCGGAGCGGCTTTCTTCGCAGGTGCTGCTTTCTTAGCCGGAGCGGCTTTCTTCGCAGGTGCTGCTTTCTTAGCCGGTGCGGCTTTCTTCGCAGGTGCCGCTTTTTTTGCGGCTGGTTTTTTTGCAGTTGCCATGACTATCTCCTTGATCAATTTACAAAGAGCACTTTTTGCCGATCTTTTTGGCAAAAAGAGATCCATGTGGTTGGGTCGGTTCCCAGCGACATGAACGGGGTGACACAGTCCGCAGGCAGTCGGAGTGCGCCGCCACGGGACTATGAATATGAGATGCAGGGTTCAAAGCATTAATCCCAGGACAATGCTCCGCCTGATTGGTATTCGATGACGCGGGTCTCAAAGAAGTTGCGCTCCTTCTTGAGGTCAATCATTTCGCTCATCCAGGGGAAAGGGTTTTCCTCGTTGGGGAACAAGGCTTCCAAGCCGATTTGCGTGGCACGGCGGTTGGCGATATAGCGCAAATAGCCCTTGAACATCGACGCGTTCATACCCAACACGCCGCGCGGCATGGTGTCTTCGGCGTAGCGGTATTCCAGTTCGACGGCTTTTTCAAACAAGGCTTTGATTTCAACCTTGAACTCGGCTGTCCACAAATGCGGGTTTTCCAGCTTGAGCTGGTTGATCAAATCAATGCCGAAATTGCAATGCATAGACTCGTCGCGCAAAATGTACTGGTATTGCTCGGCCGCACCGGTCATTTTGTTCTGCCGGCCCAGGGCCAGAATCTGGGTAAAGCCGACGTAAAAGAACAAACCTTCCATCAGACAGGCAAACACAATCAGCGACTTGAGCAAGGTCTGATCCGTTTCCGGTGTTCCGGTATGGAAATGCGGATCCATGATCGCTTCGATAAACGGGATCAGGAACTCATCCTTGTCCCGGATTGACTTGACTTCGTTGTAAGCGCTGAAGATTTCACCTTCGTCCAACCCCAGGGATTCGACAATGTACTGGTACGCGTGGGTGTGAATCGCTTCTTCAAAAGCCTGGCGCAGCAAAAACTGGCGGCACTCGGGCGCGGTGATGTGGCGGTAAGTGCCCAGCACAATATTGTTGGCTGCGAGTGAATCGGCGGTGACAAAAAAGCCCAGGTTGCGCTTGACGATGCGGCGCTCGTCCTCGGTCAAACCGTTGGGGTCTTTCCAGAGTGCGATATCGCGAGACATATTGACCTCCTGCGGCATCCAGTGGTTGGCACAGGTAGCTAGGTATTTTTCCCAGGCCCATTTGTACTTAAAGGGCACCAACTGATTCACATCCGTTTGGCCGTTGATGATACGCTTGTCGGAGGCGCGCACGCGCGCACGCGCTGCGGTTTGCGCTTTGGCTGCAGCGGCAAGCGCGGCGTTCTGCATCACCGGCGCATCCACGGCGGCGGCCATGGCCTGCGGGTTCAGTGCCGGTGCACGGGCGAAAGCTTCGCTGGGCGCGTCCACAGGAGCTGCCGCGAAAGGCTGCAATGCGGCCGGTTTTACATCTTCATCCCAAGTCAACATAATGGTTCCAATATTATTTATTTAGTGCGGAGTGCTATGGCATGGCAGCCATTGCGCAAGTCCGCACAGTGATTTCAATTTCGTCATGCGTATCCGAAGCGCTTCACTGACAAGCTTCGCAGGTGGGGTCGTCCACGCCGCAGAATTTAATGTCCGTCGCCGCGCTGCTGCTCAACTCCATTTGCTGCTGCGCTGCCGCCGCTGCGGCTGCCATTAACGATCCACCCGAAGGCGCAGCAGTTTGCGCAGAAGACACCGAGTTCATGCGGCCCGAGCTGATGGTCGATTTTTCGGCATGTGTGGCTGACATGGTGCGCAAATAGTAGGTGGTCTTCAAGCCGCGCAACCACGCCAGCTTGTAGGTTTCGTCCAACTTTTTACCCGAGGCGCCAGCCATGTAAATGTTGAGCGACTGGGCCTGGTCTATCCACTTTTGACGACGCGCTGCCGCTTCGACCAACCACTGGGTTTCCACTTCAAATGCGGTGGCATACAACTGCTTGATTTCGTGCGGCACGCGGTCCATCGGACTCAGTGAACCGTCAAAATGTTTCAAGTCCATGACCATCACGTCATCCCACAGCCCGATGCGCTTGAGGTCGCGCACCAAGTAGCTGTTGACCACGGTGAATTCGCCGGACAAATTCGACTTCACCGACAAATTGCCAAAGCAAGGCTCGATGGAGGCATCCACGCCGATGATGTTGGAAATGGTTGCCGTCGGCGCGATGGCCACGCAATTGGAATTGCGCATGCCGTCTTTAGCAATTTTGCGGCGCAGCGCGTCCCAGTCCATGGTCGAGGAGCGGTCCACCTCGACATAGCCGCCGCGCTCTTTGGCCAGCATGTCCAAAGTATCCAGCGGCAAAATGCCGCGGTCCCACAAGGAGCCTTTGAAGCTGGAATAGCTGCCACGCTCACGCGCCAGTTCGGTCGATGCCCAATAGGCGTAATAGCTGACCGCCTCCATGGAGGTGTCGGCAAATTGCACTGCCGCTTCGCTGGCATAGGGGATGCGCAAGGAGTACAAGCTATCCTGGAAGGCCATCACACCCAGGCCCACCGGACGGTGGCGCACGTTGGAGTCGCGGGCTTTTTTAACCGCGTAGTAATTGATATCTATCACGTTATCGAGCATGCGCATTGCCGTGGTGATGGTGCGCTTGAGCTTGTCGTGGTCCAGGGCGCCATCTTTGAGGTGCTGCAGCAAATTGACCGAACCCAAGTTGCAGACCGCCGTCTCGGTATCCGAGGTATTGAGCGTGATTTCGGTGCACAAATTGCTGGAGTGCACCACACCGGCGTGTTGCTGGGGCGAGCGGATATTGCAAGCGTCTTTAAAGGTAATCCAAGGGTGGCCAGTTTCAAACAACATGGTGAGCATCTTGCGCCACAGGTCACTGGCTTCTAAGGTGCGCGCCGGTTTAATCTCGCCACGCGCAGCCTGCTGCTCATAGGCCACATAAGCGGTCTCAAATTCAACACCGAATTTGTCATGCAAATCGGGTACGTTGGAAGGCGAAAACAGGGTCCACTGGCCTTTTTCCATGACGCGGCGCATGAACAAATCGGGAATCCAGTTGGCGGTGTTCATGTCGTGAGTGCGGCGGCGGTCATCGCCGGTATTTTTGCGCAGCTCCAGAAACTCTTCAATATCCAGGTGCCAGGTTTCCAGGTAAGTACATACCGCGCCTTTGCGCTTACCGCCCTGGTTCACCGCCACTGCCGTGTCATTGACCACTTTGAGGAAGGGCACCACGCCTTGCGACTCGCCGTTGGTACCTTTGATGCGCGACCCGAGCGCTCGCACCCGGGTCCAATCGTTGCCCAGGCCGCCGGCAAACTTGGACAACAAGGCGTTTTCCTTGATGGACTCGTAAATACCATCCAAATCGTCAGGCACGGTAGTCAGGTAGCAAGAAGACAGCTGCGACCGCAAAGTGCCGCTATTGAACAAAGTGGGCGTACTCGACATAAAGTCAAAGGACGAGAGCACTTCGTAAAACTCGATGGCACGGGCTTCGCGCTCGGTTTCGTTGAGCGACAGGCCCATGGCAACCCGCATGAAAAAAGCCTGCGGCAACTCGATGCGCGTTTTGTTGTGGTGCAGGAAGTAACGGTCATACAGGGTTTGCAGGCCGAGGTAGTCAAACTGCCGGTCGCGCTCCGCACGCAGGGCTGCACCGAGACGCTTCAAATCGAAATGCAAGAGCTTTTCGTCCAGCAACTCATGTTGCACGCCTTTTTTGATGAAGTCGGGAAAGTAATCCACATAGGCCTGCTGCATGTCGGCGGCGGGCACATCCTTACCCAGTACTTCGCGCGAGATGGTATGGAACAAGAGGCGCGCGGTAGCATAGGTGTAGTCGGGGTCTTTCTCGATCAGCGTACGCGCCGCCAAGATAGAAGCTTTGTACACCTCATCGACGGGCACGCCGTCATACAGATTACGCAAAGTCTCGGCGATGATGGGCTCGGCCTTGACCTCGGCGCCCAAATTGGAGCAGGCGTTGCGGATACGCTCGGTCAAAGCATCCATGTCTAAGGCGACGCGTTGCGCGCCGTCCACCACATGCAAAGTGGGCGCGGCGGGCGCCGCTTGCACCTGCTGCTTGGCGCGTTCCTGGGTGCGCCGCTCGCGGTAAAGCACATAGGCACGCGCCACTTCATGGTGTCCGCCACGCATCAGTCCGAGCTCCACCTGGTCTTGCACGTCTTCAATATGAAAAGTGCCGCCGCCGGGACGCGAGCGCATCAAGGCGCGAATCACTTGCTGCGTCAAAGCATCCACGGTTTCGCGCACACTGGCCGAGGCCGCGCCTTGGGTGCCATGTACGGCCAGCGACGCCTTCATGATGGCCACAGCAATCTTGTTGGGCTCGAAGGGAACTACCGAGCCATTGCGGCGAATGATTTGGTAACTGGTCAGCGGATTGGCTTGGGTTTCGTTCGAGAACTGGGCGCCCATGGGCACAGCCATCGCGGGCGCCTGGGAAAGAGTCGAAATTGATTGCATAGTTTGCTTTTTTTAATCCGAATTGATGTCAACGAAGTCCGGCTGGATGAGGCGCGGTGAAATACATAGTGGGCAGGTTTGACTGCCGAGTCACACTATATATGGTGTGCGCCCGGCTGGCAACCACTACCGGTAGTGTATCGGCTCAAATTTCGATAAAAATACGGCGCGTACTAAAAACCTAGGCATTTGGTGCGACAGCGCGTTTTTTTAACGATGGCGAGCACTGCCCACAAGGCCTTGTATTTCGGTACTTTTAAGCACCCGATCGCGGTAGCGCAAGCCCATTACGGGGATTGATGTACGTGCAGCGCCAATTCTTTGGCCCTGAATGCATGCAGGCTTGAAGCGCTTGCACTATTTTGGGGCTTGTTGCAAAAAAACCAAGCCTTAAAAAAAATTATCCCTGCGGCAAGGACAACTGCCATTGCAATGCCAAGTCGGACAAGTGATGCCATTCAAAACCGGAGCCCGGGTCTATTTTCCGGCCGGGCGCCACATCACTGTGGCCCGCAAGAAAACGTAGGGGATAGTTCTCCAGCAAGGCCGTAAGTAGGGCATGCAAGGCCGCGTACTGCGCAGGTTCGAAGTTTTGGCCTTCCAAGCCCTCTAGTTCGATGCCAATCGAATAGTCATTGCAGTTGTCGCGGCCCTGGAAAGACGATTGGCCTGCGTGCCAGGCACGGTCGTCGCAACTGACAAACTGCAACAGGTCTCCATCGCGCCGAATCAAAAAATGGGCTGACACCTCCAGGCCCCGGATAGTCTGGAAGTAAGGGTGGGTGTCCCAGTCCAGCGTATTGGTAAACAAGCGCTCGACCGAATCACCGCCGTAAACGCCTGGTGGCAGGCTGATGGAATGCAGTAGCACCAGGTCCAGGACCGCACCGGCCGGCCTGGCGCCGAAATTGGGAGAGACGCGATGCCGGGCGCCTGCGTACCAGCCCTGCTTCCAGGGCGTTCCTGCTTGCGTTTGCTCTGGGGGCATCTGGTTCGGCGCTGAAGCGGCAGGGCGCTCGCCGGGCTCAGGTCTCATGCAGGCGCTTATGTGCTGCACTGCAATACGCCCCGGACTCGCCCTGGGTAGCCTCGTGGGCCGCCACATGGGTACCGCAATGACTGCAGGCCAGCATCTCGATAGGTTTTTGCTGCGAACCGGATTGTGGTTCGCGGTCTTTGGCGGCCCGGTGGGTGCGCCACTGCCAAGCAATGAGCAAGGCTACCAGCAGCAAGAGCAAATACTTCATGCCGTACGGCCCAAAATCACTTCCAGTACAAAACGTGAACCGACATAGGCTAAAAACAGAAAGCCGGTTCCCGCATACAAAAGATAGACCGCGCGCTTACCACGCCAGCCAAAGCGTGAGCGCCCTATCAGCAGCACCGCAAAAGTCAGCCAGGACAGCACGGAAAACACGGTTTTATGGTCCCATCGCCAAGCATGCCCGTGGCCGTAGACCAGGTCGCCGAACTCGTAGCCCACCACCAGTGTGGCCGTCAGCAGCACAAAGCCCGCCGCGACAAAGCGGTAGGTAAGGCGCTCTAAAGTCAGCAATGGCAAGCCGCTTTGGGTTTCCACGCCCATGCGCATGCGCGCTTCGGCTCGGGTCATAAACCAGGCATGGACGGCCGCAACGCCAAACAAGCCATAACAAGAAATCGCCACCGCCATATGCAGCGGAAGCCATGCCGAGGCCGAAACCGGCAAGACCTTGCCCGGGAAAAGCCAAGCCAGCACCACGGAAATAGCACCCAGCGCGCTCAAGGCCCAGCGCGCAGGCAATTGCGGGAACACGTGGCTTTCGACCGCGTAGCTGGTGGCGATCAACCAGGCGGTCACGGACAAGGCCGGCGCAAAGCCAAAGCGCGCGGGCGTGTCCATAAACGCCACACCTAAAGCCGCCGCATGCGCCAGCCAAGCGATGACAACCCAGACGCGGGCGGCCAAGACCCCCGGCCTTCGCGCGCGCAGCGCAGGCCAAAGATAGGCCAGCACCGCCAAAATGCTCAAGGCCAAGCCCGGGGACAATGCGCTGTCTAAAATCATGGCGACAGTTTAGCCTTTTGTCCCCCTGTCGGCGCCAGCCCAGCGACTAGCGCCACTGCGTCTATCCCACACTGGAAACCTATGGCCTCCGCCCTTACCGACAAACTGTCCCGCCTGGTCAAAACGCTGCGGGGCCAGTCCCGCATCACCGAAGACAATGTGGCGGAGATGCTGCGCGAAGTGCGCATGGCCTTGCTGGAGGCCGATGTCGCGCTGCCGGTGGTGCGCGACTTTATTGCCAGGGTGAAAGAAAAAGCGCTGGGGCGCGAAGTGTTGGGCTCCCTGCAACCCGGCCAGCTGCTGGTCAGCATCGTCAACCAGGAACTGGCCGCCACCATGGGCCAGGGCATCAGCGACATCAATCTGGCGGTGCAGCCCCCAGCGGTGATTTTGATGGCCGGCCTGCAAGGCGCCGGTAAAACCACCACCACCGCCAAACTGGCCAAGCACCTGATTGATAAGCGCAAGAAAAAAGTACTCACCGTCTCGGGCGACGTGTACCGCCCGGCGGCCATCGAACAGCTCAAAACCGTGACCGCCCAGGCCGGGGCCGAATTTTTCCCGAGCAGCCCGGACCAAAAACCGGTCGCCATCGCGCTGGCGGCACTGGACTATGCAAAACGCCATTTCTTTGATGTGCTCTTAGTCGATACCGCCGGTCGCCTGGCCATCGACGCGTTGCTGATGCGCGAAATCCAGGATCTGCATGCCGCCCTGAACCCGATTGAAACCTTGTTTGTGGTGGATGCCATGCAAGGTCAGGACGCCATCAACACGGCCAAAGCTTTTAAGGAGGCTTTGCCGCTCACCGGCATCATCCTGACCAAAACCGACGGCGATTCACGCGGCGGTGCGGCGCTGTCGGTGCGGCAGGTGACAGGCGCGCCCATCAAGTTCGCGGGTACCAGCGAAAAAATAGACGGGCTGGAAGTATTTGACGCCGACCGCCACGCCGGGCGCATTTTGGGCATGGGCGACATCGTGGCTCTGGTCGAGCAAGTGACCGCTGGCGTCAACGTCGAGGCAGCACAAAAACTGGCGGCCAAAGTCAAAAGCGGCGCTAGCTTTGACCTCAATGATTTCCTGAGTCAAATCCAGCAGATGAAACAAATGGGCGGCTTGTCTAGCCTGATGGATAAGCTTCCTGCTGCGATGGCGGCTAAAGCCGGTCAGGTGGACATGGACAAAGCGGAAAAAGACATCCGGCGTAAGGAAGGCATCATCCACAGCATGACACCGCTGGAGCGCCGAAAACCAGACCTCATCAAAGCCACACGCAAACGCCGCATTGCCGCCGGGGCGGGGGTGCAGGTTCAAGAGGTCAACCGCATGCTCAAAGAGTTTGAGCAAATGCAGGACATGATGAAAAAAATGAGCGGCGGCGGGATGATGAAAATGATAAAGCGCATGGCCTCGATGAAAGGCATGCCCCGAATGCCTTTCTAAAAAAGGCGCGGCGCCCTAATCCTGCGGCGTGAGTTCCAGCTTTTGCACATCCAGCCCTAGGCTAGAAAGCCGCAGCAATAAACTGGCATAGGCTTGTCCATCCATGCGCGGCGTGCGCGACAGAATCCACAAATACTCGCGCCCCGGTTCACTCACTGCCGCCCACTGGTAGTTGTCGTCCAGGGCGATCACCCAGTAATCGCCCCACACTGCCGGAATGATGGACAACCATTGCGGGGCAAAGCGCACCTGCAATTTGGGGGAGCTGGCATTGCCGATCTGGCGCGCCGCGCCCACGGCCTCGTCCATTTGCCCGGAGGCGAGCTTGCAGCGGTTGACCACTTGCAGAGAAGCATCGCTGCGCAAGCTGTATTCGGCGCGGGTATTGCCCACACATTTTTTCTGAAACCAGTTGGGGAATTTGGCAATTTCATACCAGGTACCCAAATAGCGCGGCACATCGATGGCGCTGACGGTGGGCAGTGGGTGCGCTGCGAATACGCTGCACGCCCCAAGCACGCTAAGCAGCGCGACACATAGCGCGACCTTACGCGCGGCCATGGCTGGTGCCTTCTTGCGTCACGACTTCGCCGCGCAGCGAATAGGTGCGCGTATCGGTAATGCGCACCTCAATCAATTGGCCTATCAAGCGCGCAGGGCCGGCGAAATTCACGACCCGGTTGCATTCGGTACGGCCCATCAATTCGCTGCCATCGCGCTTGGACGGGCCCTCTACCAATATACGCTGCACCGTGCCCAGCCGGCTCTGGCTGATACGGGCAATACTGGCGTTTATCGCGGCTTGCACTTCTTGCAATCGCTTGAGTTTGAGATCATGCGGCGTGGCGTCCGGCAAATTAGCAGCAGGGGTGCCCGGCCTGGGGCTGAAAATAAAACTGAAGCTATTGTCAAACTGCAAGTCCTCGATCAGCTGCATCATCTTGGCGTGGTCCGCATCGGTTTCGCCGGGGAAGCCCACAATGAAGTCGCTGCTCAGCGCCAAATCGGGGCGGATAGCACGCAGTTTGCGCACCGTGCTTTTGTATTCCATCGCCGTGTAGCCGCGCTTCATCGCCATCAGAATCCGGTCCGAACCGTGTTGCACCGGCAAATGCAGGTGGCTGACCAGTTGCGGCAGCTTGCCATACGCGGCGATGAGCGAGGGCGTGAATTCATTAGGGTGGCTGGTGGTAAAGCGCAGGCGCGCAATGCCGGGGATGGCCGCCACGTACTCAAGCAGGGTCGCAAAATCCGCCATCTCGCCGCTAGCGCCCATGGGCGCGCGATAGGCATTGACGTTTTGGCCCAGCAGGGTGATTTCCTTGACGCCCTGGTCGGCCAAACCGGCCACTTCGACCAGCACATCTTCAAACGGACGGTGAATCTCTTCGCCACGGGTATAGGGCACGACGCAATAACTACAGTATTTGGAGCAACCCTCCATCACGCTGACAAAGGCCGACGCGCCTTCCACCTTGGCCGGCGGCAAATGGTCGAACTTCTCAATCTCGGGAAAGCTGATATCCACCTGCGGCTTGTTGTGCAAACTGCGCTGGCGCAGCATCTCAGGCAGGCGGTGCAGGGTTTGCGGGCCGAACACCAGGTCCACAAATGGCGCGCGCTCAATAATCGCCGCGCCCTCTTGGCTGGCGACGCAGCCCCCCACGCCGATTTGGGCGCCTTTTTTTCGCAACTGGCGCGCGCGGCCCAAGTCGGAAAATACTTTTTCCTGGGCTTTTTCCCGCACCGAGCAGGTGTTGAACAAAATCAGGTCGGCCTCTTCCATGACCGTGGTTTTCTCGTACCCGTCAGACGCGCCCAGCACATCGGCCATCTTGTCCGAGTCGTACTCATTCATCTGGCAGCCAAAGGTTTTGATAAAGACTTTTTTACTCATATTCGTTACGCGCTTATGGCTTAGGGTTTGGCAGGCGCCTGGGCGGCTTCTTCAGGGCTCAGAATCCAGACCTCTTTGACCAGGCCGCCGGATTCCAACACCACGTTCACAAGCAAGGTTTGGCCGGTGAGCGTGCCTGACAGCACCAGCAAATCATTGCTGCCGCGAATACGCACGCCAGGCGCCAGTCGCGCGGGTTTGCCGTTGAGCAATATCTCGGGGGCTTGGGTGACCTGTAGTACCGCCCGCTGCGCTTGCGGCGGAAAACTGCGGCCGCTTTGTGCCATTGCAGGCCCGGCCACAAGGCCGGCCCAGAGCCCGAAAAACAGTACTACGCAGGCAAGTAGTAGTTCGGTGCGCCCCAAATGCGGAAAAACAATTCGCGCAGCGAGCGCAGGAATCCAGCGATTCATGGTGTTGTCCAGAGGCTGAAAGGCATGAAAAAGGGCACCGAAGCGCCCTTTTCGACCCGTAATGTGGTGGTGATAGGTGGATTTGAACCACCGACATCAGCATTATGAATGCTGCGCTCTAACCAACTGAGCTATATCACCGAAGGCAGAAATTATAGCCATAAGCCACCCGGCCCCTGCTTCGGGACGCCATGGCTTGGCTTCGATCTGCGGGCGCTGCCACAAAGCCACCGCTCGCCGGTCTTGCCATTAAGGGCGAACGTCAAGATTTCAGCAATGGCAGCCAAGCGTCACAAGCTAGGGCGCAGAGCGACATCCGCACCCCTCCCCCCGTCTGCCGCAAAAAATCTAAATTCGACAGGAAGCGGGCATTTCAAACAAAATTTTCAATTTTTCAATAAATTATGGTAAGGTATGATTACCAAATTAGTTTTGTTTTTGTTTTTTTTAATAATGATATGAAATTTCACATTAAACTAATCCAAACATCTTCCCTGACCTTAGGCCTACTCTGGCTTGCATGCACTAGCCAAGCTTACGGGCAAACCGAGGGTGATGCAGAGCCCAGCAACAGCCGTTTTTCCGGCTTTGCCACATTGGGAGTGACCTATCACAACAACCAGGATGTCGGCGTCATAATTTTAGGTTCCCAATCCAAACCAGCCTACCAGGGTCTCTCTGCCAACCTGGACACGGCACTCGGGCTTCAATGGGACTACAAGCTCGCGCCCGCCACCAGTATCACGCTGCAAGGGGTGGTTCGCGCGGGCGAGGAATTCGAGCCCAAGTTGCGTATGGCCTACGTAAAGCAAGTACTCGGAGAAAACCTGTCGGTACGGGCGGGACGTATGCGCAACCCCCTGTTTTTCGATTCAGACACTTCCGAAATAGGCTACGCCAACACCATGATCCGCACGCCCATCCCTTTGTATACAGGTACCACTGGGGGGCACATCAACTATATTGACGGGCTCAATGTGCAATGGCGCAAGCCGCTGGACGATTTTTCATTGGCGGTGAACGCTAACTGGGGCGGGGCACAGGGTAGCCATTTCGACTTCACCAGTACCCCGTTGAATAAATTCTTGATCAATGTCAGTGGACTACTTAATCTATCCGTTGGCTTGACGTTTGGAGACCATTTGATTCGGTACTCCCACTCAAATGTAGGGCGTTTCACGGCGGACACCGATCCGCCATTCAAGAGTTACCAAAATTTGACGAAATTTAGTAACGTCTTAAGTGGGGTTGCAACACAGCTTGAGGCAATTGGGCAAAGCGCGGCAGCACAAGTGTTGGTAGACAGAGCAAAGTTGCTGAGCGCATACAGCGCACCTTATGATGGTGCCCAGACTTACGATAGCATCGGGTTTTCCACCACACTCGCAGGTTTTGGAATTGGCGGCGAATGGACCTTGCTCAATACCGACACCGTCATGCTTGGCAAGGTAGAGGCTTATCAACTGACTGCGAGCTACCCGATCGGCACGTTCACACCGTTTATTTCCTTCTCCAGCTCGCGGCGCATCAGTAACTGGGCAGAGTCCAACCCGATCACGCCCACGGGTTTGCCGGGAGTGGGAAGTATAGATTCCGACTTAGCGTTTGTTGGGCAACAAACTGCGCAAATTTCGAAGCTCTTCGACAACTCCATGCGAGGCGTAAGCGTCGGCACCCGGTGGGAAGTAGCCCGCAACATGGCGGCAAAGATCCAATACGACTATCTAAGCACTCGGGATTCCCAGACCCCTGGTGCCTTCGCCTTCTCTTTACGCAGCGCTTTTGATAACGCAGTCCATATGTTATCTGCCAGTTTAGATGTCGTCTTTTAAACTCATTCACCGGAATTTGCGCGGCTCAGCCGTTGTAGTTGGCCTGCTAGGCCTCGCTGGCGGCGCTGCACAGGCCCAACCCAGCGACAACCATAGCATCGTTGTGGTGGTAAGGCGCAGTGCCGATACAACACAGCTCAGCGTGGAGCAAGTGACCCGCATTTTTCTTGGGCAGAACGACACACTGCCCAACGGCGCCTTCGTTACACCGGTGGACGCGCCTGAAAGCTCTGCGCTATACCAAGATTTCTACACCAAAGTCATTGGCAGAACTCCCGCACAAATCAAAGCCCACCGGGCCCGACAATCCTTTACTGGTGGCGGCGTTCCTCCGCGCCAAGCAGCAACACTCGCACAGGCGTTTAAGCAGGACTCCAAAGAAAGTCCAGTCATTTTTTATATCCGCAAACGAGACTTGGAAGATCAACTGCATGTGGTGCTCGACACCGGGAAATAGCAGACGAGTTTGATGAATAAGCACACCATGGTATCTCTGCGTTTAACCCTCATCGCCCCGGCTGTCTGGTTGTCCGGCCGGCTGAGTTTCGCTTTGAAATACTGGGCCTTAGGGCTGGGCATCGCAGTGGTTGGCGCCTATTTGTCAACCCCCTTGTTCGAGCAGGTCAATAAAGAGATAGCGATGGCCAAAACGCAGCTCGACGGTGTGAAACTGGTCGCGCGACAAAATCAAATTTTTCTCCAAATGGTCGCGCTGCGCGGTGAACTGACTGCCCGCGAACCCGCTTCTTCTGTGGGTCAATGGAGCAGTATTACAGCCTCCATTGACGATATCCTGCGCAATACCAAGAGCAGCGAAGAAGCCAAGCTGGCGATCATCTTGGGTCGCGCCTGGGGCCGTGCCAGTGCGGCAGACCCGGACGACACCTTGGACAGCCGCTTCGCGAGCTTCAATGTGGCGATTAGTTCGCTGCTCGCGCTCTCCCGAGAAAGCGCGCGCAGCTACCGCCTCAACTTGGACTCCGATCTAGACGCGGCATTTGACATGATGGCTAACCGCCTGCCGGCGACCATCGATACCGCCACCAAACAGAACCATGTTATCCAATGGGGCGTGGGCAGCATGGCTGGTTTTGCCGCATCGGCGCAAATTAGTCTGAATGACGCTATGCCCACTTTGCGTGCGGGTGTGAGTCAACTGGCCGAACGGACTGAAGCGCTGAACACATCACAGGCCCTTGCGACGCATTTGCCGGAGACGAAGACTACGTCAATAGCCAACTCGGCCATGCCTATGGTTAGCAATCTGCAGCAACTGCTTAGCGGGCTCATGTTGCAGCAGGATGCGGTGGACCAAGTAAGTGACAAGAGCGGGACCGCACGAAAAGCGGCTAAAGGGTTGCTCCAAGCGCAGGCTTTAAACAACTTGGCCCAAGGGCAGGCGCTGCTGGTGGACAGTGCGTCTGCGGCGCAGGCCATACTCAAAGTCCGCATAGAGCGTCTCTACCAAGACCGCCTGCATCTTATTCTGGCTTTGATTGGTAGTGGCGTCTTGCTGGCGTATTTACTCTATGCGTTTTATATCGGTGTATTGAAATCGATCAACGCACTTTCGCGCGGAACCAATGCCTTTTGCGCTGGCCAAAGAGATGTGCGCATCAAACTCAAAAGTCGGGACGAACTCAGTCTGGTCGCGACCAATTTCAACACCATGGCCCTAGAGGTGGAGCGCATGGTACAAATGATTGAGGAGCAAAACCAGACCCGAGAGCGGGACCTCAAAGTACTGGTGGATGCCTTGGGTATCAAGAACGAAGAGCTATATGCAGTGAACCAACGAGTGCACGAAGAACTGAACCTGGCCCGCAGCGTACAGCTAGCCATATTACCGCAGCAGTTTCCCAACGAACCGACGTGGTCAGCCCACGCATGCATGCACCCAGCACGCGAGTTGGGTGGCGATTTTTACGATTGCTTTGCCCTACCGGATGGCCGACATGGCGTGCTGGTGGCCGATGTCTCCGGCAAGGGCGTGGGCGCCGCCTTTTTTATGGCGGTTTCACGTACGGTTTTGCTCGATTCCGCGCTGTCGGTGCGTACACCAGCGCAAGTGCTGGCGCTGGCGAACGATTTGCTGTGTGCCCGCAACCCCATGGATTTATTTGTGACAGCCTGCTATGGCCTATTCGACCCGCAGGACGGTAGCTTTGAATACGCCAGTGCCGGCCACCACCCGCCGCTGGTCCGGCGGCATAACGGCGTGGTGGAGACTTTGCCCACCACCAAAGACATGGCTTTGGGTGTGCTAAACGATATGCAGTACAGCGAGCACAGTACCCGTCTGCAGCCGGGCGATACATTGCTGATGTACACCGACGGTGTGACCGAGGCGTTTTCGCCGCAAGAAATTGCGTATGGTGATGATCGACTTACATCCTGGTTCGCCAATAGCCGTGCGCAAGGCGTGGCAGCATCCCTGGTGGATGACTTGGTGAACGATGTCGCCCGCTTTGTTGATGGTGCGGAGGCGTCAGACGACTTGACCTGCTTGATTCTTTGCAACAAAAGTTCTTTCGAGCAAGATTTAAGTCCTGTTATTTGAAGTCACCACTTTTTTATCGAGAAGGAGAAAAACCATGCAAACGCCAACTTCGGATGGGGAACACAAAGTGCTATTGCTGGACTACACCATGCCCTCGCAAGTGGTGATGTTTGGCAACCTCGCAGTCAGTGTGGAGGATGCGATACCTGATTTACCCGAGATCGCTTTTTCTGCCAATTTATGCCTGGAAGAGCTGATCACTAACACCATCCAGCACGGCTTGAGCAACGCACCGGATCACACGATCCGCATATGCATCAGCCGCAGCGGCAATTGCCTGGAAATCGAAGTCCGCGACGACGCCCCTGCGTTTGATCCTTTTAACTCGGTTGCCACGCCAGACATTGGCGCTAGCGTGGACGAACGCGCTGTCGGCGGCTTAGGCGTACACCTGGTGCGCACCTTGATGGACGAGGCCTGGGCCACCTATGACGGAACCGGAAACCTGATTACTTTAAAAAAGACACTGAAACAGTAACGATTTACCCCGTTGACATCACACTAACTGCACATCACAGGGAGCAACCATGAGCTTTGAATTTCACCTGGACACCAACGGCGGTGTTCAACACCTCACCCTTATGGGCCGTTTGGACAGCGCCACCTTCATCACGCTGGAGAAAACCATTAACGGCTTGTTTAGTAGTGCCGGGGATCGTGTGCTGATTGATTTCAGCGCCTTAAGCTACATTTCCAGCGCCGGTTTGCGGCTGATTTTGGTGGCCGCTAAACGAGCGCGCCAAGTCGGTGGTCGGCTCATTTTGTGCGGCTTATCGACCAGCGTGCGCGACGTGTTTGAAATCAGTGGTTTCTTGAAAATCATGGAAACTGCCGACAGCAAAGCGGACGCGGAACTCGCTCTGCAAGCCTGAACTCGATAGGCCACAGGGCTACTGCCCCGCAACAGACTGATGCAACTGAACAGTTCTACCGGCGGCATTCTTGCGGACGAGTTCCGAAGCCATTACGGGCAGAGCACTAGCGGTGCGTGAACACCGGTTTGCGCTTATTCAAAAACGCATCCATGCCTTCTTTCTGATCGGCGGTCGCAAACAAGGCATGAAAGAGGCGGCGCTCAAAATGCACGCCGTCAGTCAGGCCGCTTTCAAAGGCGCGATTGACGGCTTCCTTGGCTGCGCGGGTGGCCAGCTGAGAGAAGCCGCAGATCATGAGAGCAGCTGCCAGTGCTTCCTCCATTAACTTATCCAAAGGCACTACGCGGCTGACCAAGCCGGCACGCTCGGCCTCAGCGGCGTCCATCATGCGACCGGTCAGCGCCATATCCATGGCCTTGGCTTTGCCGACGGCGCGCGGCAAGCGCTGCGTACCACCGGCGCCGGGTATCACGCCCAGCTTGATTTCGGGCTGTCCAAAGCGCGCGTTGTCGGCGGCGATAATGAAGTCGCACATCATGGCCAATTCGCAGCCGCCACCCAAGGCGAATCCACTTACCGCCGCGATCACCGGCTTGCGCACAGTGCGCAAGGCTTCCCAATTGCGCGTGATGTAGTCGCCTTGGTATACATCTGCAAAACTGTAATTCGCCATGGCGGCAATATCAGCGCCCGCGGCGAACGCTTTTTCACTTCCGGTAATCACCATGCAGCCGATGGCTGCATCGGCGTCCCAGGCCTTGAGCGCATGACCCAGTTCATCCATGAGCGCATCATTGAGCGCATTGAGCTGCTGGGGCCGGTTGAGGGTGATGATGCCGACTTTATCGGCTTCGACGCGAGTTTGGATCAATTGATAGGGCATGGCAATACAGGTCTTTGTTTGTCTGGGGTAGCTGCACTATACCCAAGGGCAACTGCGGCCCGGCGCCAGTAGTGCCAAGTAGCAAGGCCCCTCAACCCGAAGGCCACTGGCGCCTACGAAAGGCGCCTTGTAAACAGCGGCTAAGAAGCCAGGGCCTTTACACCGCAGGCCACTGGTCTTCGCCGCGCTTTGCACAGGACAAGCGCCACGTCCAGGCCTTGGTCGGTAGCACTACCGGCAGCCACAGCAAGCGCTTGTCGCGCGACACCAGCGCGTTAAAGCGCTTTTGCTCGCCCAGCAGGGGTGCCAAATCATCGAGCTTGGAAAGGCGCCACTCCGATGTACTGCCACGCCCGGCAGCCACACTGACACCCAGCCATTCATCGCCCGCCATGAAACCCGCCGTCTGTGCCGCACCACCGCCAAGCACCATCTTGATCTTTACCGCGCCGCCCGCGTCCTCGCTGCGTATACCCAGGCGCTGCGCCATCGCAGCCGGTTCCTCATGCACTTCGATGCCGTGCGCGGTTAACAAAGCATTCAGGGGCAATTCGCGCGTGCTGTGAACCCAGGCTTTGATTTCGCCTGCCCAGGAGCGCCCCGAGAGTTCGCGCAAAACCGCAAGCAAATCCTCTTGCGTCATAGGACCACCGGCGCAGCGGACCCATAGCGCGCGCATCACCGCGTCTAAATGGGTCTTGCCCTCGGCGCGCAGCTTCAGGTCCAAACACAAGGCCACCAAGGCTCCCTTGGTGTAATAGCTCACCGTCAGATTAGGGGTGTTTTCGTCGGGCCGATAGTATTTGATCCAGGCATCAAAACTTGCCTGCGCCACGCTTTGCACCAAGCGGCCCGGGGTTTGCGCTACTTGGTTTATGGTTTTACCCAGCAGCTTGAGGTAGGTCGCGTCATCGATGCGCCCGGCACGGCGCAACAGCAAATCGTCGTAGTAGCTGGTAAAGCCTTCAAAAAACCAGAGCAGTTCGGTGTAGTTTTCTTGGCTATAGTCGTAGCGCGCAAACTCGGCAGGTCGCAAACGCTTGACGTTCCAGGTGTGGAAATACTCATGGCTAATCAGCCCCAACAAAGTGGTGTAGCCCTCGCTGGTTTTGTCATCGCCCCTGCGTGGTAAGTCGCGCCGGTTGGCGATCAAAGCGGTGGAATTGCGGTGCTCGAGTCCGCCGTAGCTTTCATCCACCGCATGCAGCATGAACACGTAGCGCACAAACGGAACCCGTTTCGCCAAATTTTTGCCGGGCGCAGCGCCCGGCGCATGCCAAAAACCAATTTGGGTTTCGCAAATTTTTTGCGCATCGCGCAAGAGGCGTTCGCCGTCCATGGAAGGTAAGGCACCCGCCACTACAAAGCGATGTGGCACGCCACAGGCGGTAAATTCTCCGCTCCAAAAGGTGCCCATTTCTACAGGGCAGTCAGCCAATTCGTCGTAATCCGCAGCCAGGTAGCTGCCAAAGCCTGCTGCATCAATACGCAAGGATTCCAATCCCGTAGCCAACTGCCAGCCTTTCATAGCTGCCCCGCGCACCAGCTCCAAACCATGGGGCTGATCCGTTTGGCCCTGCGCCATCAGGCACAGGCTGGTGGCGTTAAAAAATCCGCGTGTATCGCTAAGCCAGGCGGTGCGCACCGAGTTGTCAAATGCATAGACTTGGTAGCGCACTTCCAAAGGCAGCGCACTGTCACAAGCCACCAGCCAAGCAGCTTTATCGCTTTGGGTCAAAGCTACGGGGTGCCTGCCCTGATTGCATTGCAGATTCTGTAAGTGCCGGGAAAATTCGCGTACCAAATAGCTACCCGGTATCCAAGCTGGCAAGCGCAATTCCTGGCTGCTGGCCGGTGCCGCTATCGTCATGGTGACTTGCCACAGATGCGCCGCATGGCTGAGCACTTCTACCCGGTAATGCACAGGGGCCTTGGCGCCTGGCAAAGCAGATTTGGAAGGACGCACGCGCTGGCTGGTCATTGCTTACTAGATCAAAAAAACGTTCAGCCTTTGCCGGCCTGGGCCAGCATTTGTTCCACCTTTTTAGCGTCCACCGCGCCGGGGACGCGGCTTCCATTGGTGAACAATAGAGTGGGGGTGCCATTGATTTTGT
>CANFJQ010000016.1 GCA_947447615.1 Comamonadaceae bacterium | reverse complement strand
GTGCGCAGCAACACCAAGAGCACCAGCGCCAGCAAGCCCACCGACAAAGCACTGACCTGCACCACGGTAAACGCGGGCCGCGCTGCTATTTGTCGTGTGGCCAGCACCAGGGCGCGCGGCGCACTGCTTTCGTTGACGCTAGCGCGCAACAGCTTGATGGCCAGCCAACTGAGCAAGGCAAACACTAGCACCGCACCCGCAAAACCGGCGACCGCAATCAGGCCTAGCTTTAAGTCGCTACTGACTACCAACAGCAAGGCGGCGAAACCGGTCACACCCAGCGCCAACACACCCAGGGATGCGGGACGCAAATTGCCTACATCGCGGCGTATCACGCGCAAAGGCGGCACCTGCGCCAATTGCAATACCGGCGGCAGCCCAAACGCAAACAAGAGCGTCAGGCCCATGCCCAATCCCAAAGCCGCTGGAGCCAAGCTAGCTTGGGGCAGTTGCGTATCCACCAAACCGGCTAGCAGCAGCACAAATAAATAATGCACGCCAAAGCCGATGCACACCCCTAGCGCACTGGCAAACAAACCCACCAACGCAAACTCCCAGGCATAGGCCCCAGCAATCGTGCGCTGGCTTTGGCCCAGCACGCGCAGCATGGCGCAATCGTCCAAATGCTTGGCGGCAAAGGAGCGCGCCGCAAGCGCCACGGCCACGGCGCTGAGCAAAGCGGCCAACAAAGCTACGAGCGACAGAAATTTTTCTGCGCGGTCTAGGGTCTGACCCATTTCGGGGCGGCCGGTTTGGGTGGATTCGATGCGCACGCCGCGCAAGGGCTCGTTGGCGGCGGCGCCTTTGTCCGCTTGGACAGCCGCCTCTTCGGTGTTGGACACCTTGGCTTGCGATGGTGTTGCAGCCTTCGTGGCGTCATCCGCGTTCGCCCCATGGCCGGTTTTGATACGCTGCGTCGCCACATCCATAAAGCGCTTGATTTGCGCATCCTCGCCCGCTACTGCCAAACGGTAATTCACCCGGCTCGCCGGTTGCACCAAGGCGGTAGAAGCCAAGTCTTGGCTATTGAGCATCACACGCGGTGAAAAATTCATAAAGCCAGCGCCCCGGTCGGGCTCGATCACGATGATGGCCGCTACCTGCAAACTGCGCTCGCCCAGCAGCAGGCTGTCACCCACGCCAATGGAAAGCGCATCGAGCAATTGGGCATCCACCCAGACCGACCCCGGCGCGGGTATGCCGCGTGCGGGTCGCTCCGGCGCCCCGAGCGCATCCGCAATGCGCAAGGTGCCACGCAAGGGGTAACCCGGCTCTACCGATTTCAAGGCCACCAGTTTGCTACTGCCGCCCTGCGCTTGCGTAATGCGCGCCATCGTGGGAAAGCTTTGGGTGTTCACCATCGCCAGACCCAGGCTGCGGGCTTGTTCGGCAAATACTGCGGGCGCCGGGCGGTCGCTGGCGATAACCGCATCGCCGCCCAGCAACTGGCGCGCGTCGCGTTGCAAACCGGCTTGCAAACGGTCGGCAAAAAAGCCCACTGCTGTGAGGGCTGCCACCGCCAGGGTGACGGCCACGACCAGCAGCCGCAATTCGCCCGAGCGCACGTCACGCCACAAGGTACGCCAGCCCAGGGACCACATTGATTGCATCATGCTGCGGCTTTCAAAAGCCGGGGCAAAGGCTGCCCAGCCAGAAAGGCGTGCAAGCATTGCAGCACGCCATCGGTAAAGGTTTGGTACACCGGCTCCACCACAAAACCCAAATGCGGCGTGAGCAAGAGGCGCGGGCAATCGCGCAAGGCGCTGTCCGCTGGCAGGGGCTCGGTGTCAAACACGTCCAAAGCCGCCATGCCGATGCGCCCAGCACGCAAGGCATCGACCAATGCGCCCGTATCCATCAGCGCGGCGCGTGAGGTATTGACCAGCAGACTGTCGGGCCGCATCAGAGCCAATCGTTCGGAATTGATGAGATGGCGCGTGCTGGCCGAAGGCACCAGGTGCAGGCTCAGCACTTTGGCGCGTGCCAGCAGTTCGTCCAAGGGCACGGCCTGCACGCCATGCGCGCTGGCGCGCTCGGGTGTCATGTTCGGGCTCCAGGTCAGCACTTGCATACCTAAAGCCTTACCGACCTGAGCAACACGCCTGCCGATTTCACCCAGGCCCACCAAGCCTAAAACCTCGCCGAGCAGCACACCGGGCAAAGCTTGCGGCGTGGGCGCGCGCCACTGCCCTTGTGCCAGCAAGGCGCTGTAGTCGGCCAATTGGCGTGTGGCCGCCAAGATCAAGGCCCAAGTCAGTTCGCAAGTACTTTCTTTGGATGGACCCCATTCGGTGTGGCTGACCGGTATGCCGCGCGCCGCCATAGCGGCCGCATCGAGCGTGGTGTTGCGCGAACCGGTAAATACCAGGTAACGCAGGCGCGGCAGCTGTGCGATCGTCGCTGCATCCAGCGGTATGCGGTCGCGCAGCAGTACCATTACGTCGGCCTCTTGCATGGCTTGCAGCAAGGCAGCGCCTTGCAATGGCTGGCTGTACACGCTCACGCGCGCGGCTTGGTCGATGGCCTTCCAGTCGCCCAAGCGGCGCAGCGCTTGCTCGGTATCGCCCAGCACCACAATATGCGGTTTATCCATGGCCATCTCGCTTTAACTATGGGACAGCGCAATCAAGGCCTGCACATGGGGCGCATCGCCCAAACGCCAAGCCGCTTGGATTAAGTCCTTGGTGCGCGCAGCGCCAATCACTGCGTCCGACAGGCCGTGAAACTTCGCCTCCAATTGCGCGTCCGTCATGGGGTTTTGCAAAGAACCAATCGCGTGCTCCACGCGCACATGCAGGCGGCTGCCGTCTTGCATCACAGCGGTGATGTCTGCGGCTGCTTCGTCAATGCTGTCATCCACCGTGGCGACTACTTTGCGGCGCAAGGCCACCATGTCCGCTCGGGTCACTACGGCATCCGAAAACTCGTCCTCGCCAGCGCAGCCAAAGGTCAAGCCCGCGGCGCAGCCGTGGTAGATACTGAACTTGGCTTGCAAGCCATCGGTCGGTTCTTTTTTGCCGCAGAGTTCCAACACCAGCGAATGCACTTTGATTTCTAAGGACGCAATGTGTTCCGGGCGCACGCCTTGGGCGCGCAATTGTGCGCAACCGTCAATGCCGGGGTGCACCACGATGCCGCAGGCAAAAGGCTTGAAGGTGTTGAAGGCAATTTCAAAGCGTTCGCCCAACTCGGAAGTGATCTCTGACCAGTCGTTTTTGGTGGAGATGGTTTGCATCATGCCGCGCGGGGCTTCCAGCGCGCGCGGGCTGGCGGTAAAGCCTTGCTGAGCCAGTAGCGCCGACATCAAACCGGCACGCGCCGCGCCGCCCGGATGAAAGGGCTTGGTCATGCTGCCAAATTGCTCGCGCATGCCAATGGGTTGCGAGGCGGCAATGCCCAAGGCCATGGCGGTTTGGTCCACGTTCAGGCCCAGCAAGCGCGCGCAGCCCGCCGCCGCACCTACGCTACCGGTAGAACCGGTGATATGCCAGCCCCGGTCATAGTGGTCCGGGTACATGGCGTTGCCGATGCGGCAGGACACATCGATACCCAGCACCAGCGCGTCGATCAGCGCGCGCCCGCTGCTGCCTTGGTGTTCGGCCAAGGCCAGCAAGGCCGAGGCCACGGGGCCAGCTGGGTGGATGATGGTTTTGAGGTGGGTGTCGTCAAAGTCAAAGGTGTGCGAGCTGATGCCGTTGAGCAAGGCGGCGCTGGCCATGTCCACTTTTTCAGTGCGCCCGAGCACGCTGGCCTGGGGCGCGGGTTGTAGCATTCGCACTGCCGCCAGGGCCGCGTTCACCGACTCATGCTGCGCGGCACCGACGGCGCAGCCCAGCCAATTGAGGAAAGTGCGGTGCGCCGCATGGTCCACCGCATCGGACCAGCCGCGCGAAGGGTGTTGTGCCACCAATTCGGCCAGCATTCGAGTGACGGAGGGCGCGTGGTGGTCAGCACTGACCTGGGTATTGCGGGCCATGGTTTTCTTTCTAAGAGATAAGAGGATGCGTTAGGCGGGCGTTCAGCCTTCGAGCTGGATATTGCGTTCTTTGGCCAATTGGGTCCAACGTGCAATATCAGTCTTAATAAATTTACCAAAGGCCTCGGGTGACATGGGGCGCGGCTCAATCGCCTCGACCGAGAGTTTTTCAGCCATATCCGACGCTTGCAGCGTTAGTGTCAGGGTGTCGCTCAAGGTCTTGAGCACATCGGCAGGCAGACCCGCGGGGCCGACCACGCCGTACCACTGCTGCGCGTCAAAGCCCTTAAAGCCCGATTCGTCCAGGGTGGGCGTATCTTTCAGCAGCGAGTGGCGACTCGGCCCGGTCACGGCCAAAGGCTTTACGCGCCCAGAGCGGATATGCGGCATGGCCGCCGCCAGGCCGGGAAACATGGCCTGCGTCTGGCCGCCAATCAGGTCGGTAAAGGCAGGCGCCACACCCCGGTAGGGAATATGCACCATGAAGGAGCCGATCTGCTGTTTGAACAATTCCATGGTGAGGTGCGTCAATGAGCCCTGCCCCGCCGAGCCATAACTGAGGCGGCCTGGATTTTTCTTCACATAGTCCAAAAACTCTTTGAGGTTTTTGACCGGCAAGGAGGAATTGACCACCAGCACGTTGGGCGTGCCGCCTATCATGCCCACCGGCGTGAAGTCTTTGATCGCGTCGTAGGGCAGCGTGCGCGTAGCCGGGCTGGTGCCGTGCGTGGCGACATAGCCTTGCAGCAAGGTGTAGCCATCCGCAGGCGCGCGCATCGTCGCCTGGCAGGCCAGCACGCCGCCCCCGCCGCCAATGTTGTCCACCACAAAACTTTGTTTCAACAGGCGGCTCCAGCGCTCGGTGACGGTGCGACCCACCATGTCGCTGCCACCCCCGGCGGCCACCGGCACTATGTATCGCAAGGTCTTGGCTGGAAAGCCAGGGTCGGCGTGCAGCGCGCCGCCGGGCAGCGCCAGCGCTGCAGCGCTTTGGATAAGAGTACGTCGTTTCATGGGTTTTTTCCTTGGAGCGCTACCAACGGGCCTCAGCGCGCATGGTCGGTTTACAGACTAGTAGCACAGGCCAACGTGGCATTATCGGTGCTGAAACAATCCCCTTTGGCGCCTACACAAGGCATGCAACCCATGAGCCACCTCGACCCCTCTGCCAGCGCTTTACCGCAAAACGAACAAGAACTGCTGCGCCGGGCTTACGCACTGTCCAGCGATGAAGCGTCCCAGGCGCTGTACCGCGATTGGGCCAAAACCTACGACAAGACCATGCTGGAAGGCCTGCATTACCAGTCGCCCCGGCTGGTGGCTGCGCGGCTGGCAGACTTAATGCCGGAACGGGGCCACGCCGTGCTGGACATAGGCTGCGGCACTGGTCTGGCCGGGCGCGAACTGGCGGCACTGGGCTATACGGTCATTGACGGCATCGATATTTCCCCCGAGATGATGGCGGTGGCGCGGGAGCAAGGTGGCTACCGCGATCTGGTCTGCGCGGACCTGAACGCCCGCCTGCCGCTGGCCGACGGCGTTTACCAGGGCGCCATCTGCTGTGGCACCTTCACCAGCGGCCATGTGCGCGCTCCATGTCTGGACGAAATCATGCGCGTACTGGCAGCAGGTGCACCATTTGCGTTTACCGTCAAACTCGAAGTCTGGGAAAGTTTTGGCTTCAAGGACAAGCTGGCGCAATTAGAAATCGCGGGCGCGATAGCCATCGTGGCCTTGGACGCGGGATGCCTTTACGCCAATTCGCCCGAGCCAGATGGCATGTTTTGCAGCCTGCGGCGCGTGTGAATTCCATACAACTTGACGCAAATCAAACCAGCGCCACGACCCACGCAGTACGCCGCGCGAGGCCTAAGCGCTATGCGCCTAAAATCCGCTCGCTCTTGCACGCGACGCGAATTTGCGGATATCCAAGCTTTGCGCTGCATGAGACAAGCTGCGCACGCAGGGGGTATCGAATAAGTCCACAAGAAGCTGAGTCACCGTAATGCCGAGGTTTTTTTGACATGATTGCTGTTCAGCCCTTTATGGCCCACGCCGATATACCGGTGTTTGTGGCGGATTTGTCGCCTTTGCAGGCCCATTTGCAACTGGCGCGCATGGCAATTGACGAATTGCGAGAAACACATCCGCTCTCGCCTACCTCTAACGTCAAAGCCACCTACATGAGCCCTTGGCGTAGCCATTTGCTTACCGATAAATTCGGACCCTTGATGCAAGTGGTACTGCAGGTGAGCAAAGAAGCGAGCAAACTGCTTTCGGCTGATCTGGATGCGCTGAACATGGAAATGATTGTCAGTGAGTGCTGGGGCATTATTTATGAACAGGCCAGCTACACCATACCGCACAACCATTTCCCCTCGGATTTCAGTTGTTCGATTTACCTGGAATCCCACGAAAACAGTGCGCCTATCGTGTTTGCCGGCAAATACCCGCTGCAAATAAAACCCAATATGCTGGTCATGTTTCCCGGCATCCTGACACACGAGGTACCGGCCACCGAGGGTAAGCGCGTAGTGGTAGCGATGAACATGCACAAACACGCCACTTTTGCAAACGTGAAGGTTTGAACCCTCAAACCCGCTAGCGGCGCGACATCGGGCTGGCCAATAAAGCCCGTTCCCTGCCTAATCGAAACGCAGGGTTTGCACGCCCGCGTCGGTGCCAAGCAAACAAATATGCGCCCGCTGAAAGGCAAACACGCCAACGGTTACCACGCCCGGCCATTGGCTGATTTCGGCCTCAAAGGCCAAAGGGTCGTTGATTGACAAGCCAACAACATCGATCAAGTGCTGGCCGTTGTCCGTTACCAAAGGTTTGTCTCCGGCCATGCGAATGGCGGCGCGGCCGCCCATAGCGGCAAACTGGCGCATGATGCGCGCGCTGGCCATGGGAATCACTTCCACCGGCAAGGGGAACTTGCCCAATACCGGCACCCGCTTGGACGCATCGGCAATACAGACAAAGCGCTCTGATTGCGCGGCTACTATTTTTTCGCGTGTCAGCGCAGCACCGCCGCCTTTGACCATGTAGCCCTTGCCGTCAATCTCATCGGCGCCGTCGATATACACCGCCAAGCGTTCGACCTCGTTAGCATCCCGCACCTCGATGCCCAGGGCGCGCAAACGTTCGGTACTGGCCACCGAGCTAGACACTGCGCCCTGTATGTCGTGACGGATGCTGCCCAAGGCTTCAATAAATTTGTTGACGGTGGAGCCCGTTCCCACACCCACCCATTGCCCGCGCACCACATAGTCCAGCGCGGCTTGCCCGACCAGGGTTTTGAGTTCATCCTGCGTCAAGGCGGTGGGCTTGGGGAATGCGGGGGCGGGGATTATTGAGGAGTTGGACATAGAAACCATGGGGGACAATGCGCCCTGGTGTAATTGAAATAAACAGGAATTATCCGATGTCTCTGGTGCCCTACGGATTGGTACGCCCCTTTTTATTTGGCATGGATGCCGAGGCCGCGCACGACTTCACGCTAAACGCCCTGGCCCGCACCCAGGGAACGCCGCTGCAATGGGCGTACTCCCAGTCGCAGGTGGCCGATCCGGTAACACTGGCGGGCTTGCGTTTTCCCAACCGGGTTGGCCTGGCGGCCGGCCTGGATAAAAACGCCCGCTGTATCGACGCCCTGGGCGCCATGGGATTTGGCTTTGTGGAGGTGGGAACGGTCACGCCGCTGGCACAAAACGGCAGCCCCAAGCCGCGCATGTTCCGGCTGCCTGACGCACAGGCGCTGATCAACCGCATGGGCTTTAACAACGGTGGGCTGGAGGCCTTTGTGGCCAATGTGCAGGCCTCGCAGTTGCGCCGCGCCCGCCACCCCGGCCTCTTGCTCGGGCTCAATATTGGTAAAAACGCGGCTACGCCCATCGAGCGCGCGACCGACGACTACCTGACGTGCCTGGACGGCGTCTACGGGCATGCGGACTACGTGACCGTGAATATCTCCAGCCCGAACACCAAAAACCTGCGCGATCTGCAAAGCGATGCGGCGCTCGATGCCCTGCTCTCGGCCATCGCACAGCGACGTGAAGAACTGGCGCAGCATCACGCGGTGTTTGACAACGCGGGCAACAAACTGCCCAAGCGCACACCCATCTTCCTAAAAATCGCGCCCGATTTGGTGCCAGACCAAATCAGCGTGATCGCAGCTACCCTGTTGCGCCACGGCATTGACGGCGTCATAGCCGCCAACACCACCCTCAGCCGCGACGCAGTGCGCGGCCTGCCGCATGGCGAAGAAGCGGGCGGGCTGTCGGGTGCGCCGGTGCGCGAAGCCAGTAATGCGGTCATCCGCCAACTGCGCGCCGCCTTAGGGCCCCACTATCCGATCATAGGCGTGGGTGGCATCATGTGCGCGCAAGATGCCTTGGAAAAACGCCAAGCCGGGGCCGATTTGGTGCAGATATACACGGGGCTGATTTATAAAGGCCCGGCGCTGGTGAGGGAAGTTGCGCTGGCTCTGGCAGCGACGCGGTGAGCGATACGAAAAATGACCGCAGCGCTACAAAGCGTAAAACGGACCGGTGGCGGTGCCGGTACCCACACCGGTCGCGCTTAAGCCATCTATACCAATGACCACGGTTTTGCCATAAAAAAACGGCAAACCCAAGTCTAAAAGTCCCGGCGCGCTCAAAGCCCCGCCCAATGTCGGCAATGCCGCATTACCTTTTTGAAACAAGGAAGCCGCGTTACTGAGCGTAAAGGTGGCTCTGGCTTGCGCGGCGCCAATACGGCCTAGTGCGACATTGAAAGCAATGTCCACAAGAGGGCAATAAAAGCCAGGGTCATTGGGGTAGGTGCAGTTGGGCAGGTAGGCATCGAAAAAAATCCCATTAGAGCCGGTATCCAGAAAACTGCTTGGAAAACTTCCCCCAAGCAACTGGGTGTCGCTGCTGAGCGTGCCATACAGGTAGCCTTGGCTGCTTGTGGCCAATACCTGCGCCCTTGGAAACTGGTTATTGGTCCGCGTACCCAAACCGAAGATCATTTTTCCAGTCGCCGTGGCCGCGCCAGCGCTGGGTACGCTGTTCATTTGAATAGCGAAACCGTTGTTATCCGTGGGAAAGCGGGCCACGACTTGTTGTAACTGCTTATCGCTTGCGAGTGTGGCTCCTGTTACGTTGGTACAGGCTACGTTGATACAACTGAAATATTTGCCGTTGCGCGCACTGCGGCGGCCCTGCTGTTCGCACACGCTGCCACAGTCCTGCTTACTCAGCCCCACGCCCAATATGCCATTCGCTCCCAGGTCGCCAGCAGTGACGATGGGGTCACCCCCTGAGGAACATTGGTATTGGAACGGGTCGTAGTCAGAATGCCCGACCAGCTGCACTGCGGTGTTGGAGGCCGTCAATCCACCGAGTTTGACATCAGCCAGTGCCAGCGGACCCCAGGCAAAGGAGCCATCCAAAAAATTGGCACAGCCCAGCAACACGTTTCCGTTGGTGTTTTTGGCAGCACTCAGCTGCAAATCCGCAGGCACCTCACTGGCCAGCAATCGCAGGCCCACTGAACCTGTATCCACCAGTACATGGTCTATGGTTTTGCAAAGCGTTGTACTGCCGGGCTTGCAAATGGTCACGCTGGTGTAGAGCCGATTTACGCCAGTGCCATCGGGGCCGCTGTCCACCAGAAGATCAGCCACATTTGCGCCTTCGGGTAACAACACCTGCCTATCGTTAACGGCTGCGCCTCCGCCACAGGCTAGCAATGCCTGTGTCAGCGCTAGCAGCAAAAAGAGACGCATCATGCGGTCTGCACTATTTCAAGAGCGCCTGCATGTCTACACCCGGCGGCGACAACGCGTCTAGGTAGGCATAGCCTTGAAAAGCCCCCATCGCACCCGTGGACACTAGGGTCAAGCCCCCGGACTGCACTACCACCGGCCCGCCGCGCTTGCCCGCTTGCTTAGCCGCTTGAACCGATGCCTTAAACACTGGCAGGTAAGACCCCAGCAGCATGCCCATGTCTGGCAGGTCTGGGCCGCTCCAGCGCAGGGCGAAGACGCGTCCAGCGGTATCCACGAACTCGCGGACTACCGTCCCGTTGTTCAGCGCGATTGCAAATATCCGATAGCTTTGCGCCGTTTGCGTAGCCTGGTAGCTTGCGACCCGGGCATCCACGGCCGCCGAGGCGCCCGATGTGAAGGGTGCTTCGCCCAAAGCGGCGTGTGCGCACATGGGCATCGCCAATGCGACCAACATCCACTCCCGACTCCGATTTTTAAGCCACATGGAACAAACCATTTTCCAAAAAGAGAACCATAGGCTAACGCGGAACGGGGCCCAACAGCCGCAATGGCGGTAAAACTTCAGCAAAGTGCGATGGCTGCCTGTCGCATAGGCGAGATGTCGCCCTAGCCACCTGCCTTATGCTATTGGGGATATTTGCAACGAAAACCCTATTACTACGACGTTATGACTGCCCCCGCCCGCTACCTTCCGCCCGTACTCCAATCCCTGCGCTTTCCCGTGATTGCGTCCCCGCTGTTCATTATCAGCAACCCTAAACTGGTCATCGCCCAGTGCAAAGCCGGGGTGGTGGGCTCCATGCCAGCCCTCAACGCGCGCCCGGCCGCCCAGTTGGACGAATGGCTGGCCGAAATCAACGAGGCGCTGGCCGCCCATGATAAAGCCCACCCGGAATCGCCCGCTGCGCCCTATGCCATCAACCAAATCGTGCACAAAAGCAATGACCGGCTCGACCACGATATGCAGGTCTGCGAGAAATACAAAGTGCCTATCGTGATTACCAGTTTGGGCGCGCGCGAGGACGTCAACCGCGCGGTGCAGGCCTGGGGGGGCGTGGTGTTGCACGATGTGATTAACAACGTGTTTGCCCACAAAGCCATTGAAAAAGGCGCCGACGGCCTGATACCCGTCGCGGCGGGTGCCGGCGGCCACGCCAGCGTGAAAAGCCCGTTTGCCATGGTGGCTGAAATTCGCCAGTGGTTTGGGGGCCCGGTGGCCTTGTCTGGCTCTATCGCCTCTGGTGGCGCAATTTTGGCAGCGCAAGCCATGGGCGCCGACCTGGCCTATATCGGCTCGGCCTTTATTGCCACCGAAGAGGCGCGCGCTGTCGATGGGTACAAGCAGATGATTACCGAGTCCAATTCGGACGACATTGTTTACAGCAACTTTTACACCGGCATCCACGGCAATTACCTCAAAGGCAGTATCCGCAATGCCGGTATGGACCCGGACCATTTGCCCCAAAGCGACCCCAGCAAAATGAACTTTGCCAGCGGCGAAGGCGCCAATGCAGCCAAAGCCTGGAAAGACATTTGGGGCTGCGGCCAGGGCATAGGCGCCATCCGCGAAGTGATGCCCGCGGGCGAATTGGTGGCGCGCTTCAAGCGCGAATACCAAGAGGCTAAAGCTGCTTTGCTAGCGGCCTGATCGCCGCGATCTACAAGCACTTTCGCAGATAAACCTCATTAGATTGAATTTCAAGCGAGGAAGCCCATGAGCCAAGAACTTCTGGAACACATTGAAGGCGGTATCGCCACCCTGACCTTGAACCGGCCCGAGGCGCGCAACGCCATGACACGGCCCATGTTGATTGAACTGGAACGCAGCCTGGCCCGCCTGGCCGCCGACCGCAGCGTGCGCCTGGTGGTGCTAACCGGTGCGGGCGATGCCTTTTGCGCCGGGGGCGATGTCAAAGGCTTTGCCAAAAGCGTAGGACAAGGCGAGACTGCCAGTTTTGAAGAGCGCACCCAGGGCCTGCGCCTGATCATGGAGTCCGCCCGCTGGCTGCATGAAATGCCCAAACCCACACTCGCCGTGATTCCCGGCCCGGCAGCGGGTGCCGGTCTGTCGCTAGCGCTGGCTTGCGATATGCGCATCGCATCGAGCAATGCCAAATTCACGACAGCGTTTTCCAGAATCGGACTGTCGGGCGATTTTGGAGGCAGCTATTTCCTGAACTACCTGGTGGGCGCAGCCAAAGCGCGCGAGATGTATTTCACCGCCCAAGTCGTGCAAAGCGAAGAAGCCCTGCGAATCGGCTTGGTCAACCGGCTAGTCGCCCCGGAGCAACTTTCTCAGGCGGCCCAATCATGGGCTGCTGAACTGGCGGCGCTGCCCACCGTTGCAGTGGGCTATATGAAGCAAAACCTCAACACCGCCCTGCGCGGTTCGCTGGGTGACGTACTGGACGCTGAAGCACCCAACATGATCCGCACTTTTGAAACCCAGGACCACAAAGGCGCGGCCCTGGCGTTTGTGGAAAAGCGTGCGCCGCAGTTTAAAGGATGCTAAATGAGCGACAACCCTGAATATCTACCGCCCAAGGTCTGGACCTGGGACAAAGCCAGCGGCGGCAAGTTCGCCCATATCAACCGGCCCATCGCCGGGGCCACGCACGACAAAGCGCTACCCGTCGGCAAGCACCCGCTGCAACTCTATTCATTAGGCACACCCAATGGCATCAAAGTAACGGTGATGCTGGAAGAACTGTTAGCCCTGGGCCACAGCGGCGCCGAATACGACGCCTGGCTCATCAACATCCAAGAAGGCCAACAGTTTGGCAGCGACTTTGTGGCCATCAACCCCAACTCCAAAATTCCGGCGCTGCTCGACCGCAGCGGATCCGAGCCGGTGCGTGTGTTCGAATCCGCAGCCATCTTGTGGTACCTGGCGCAGAAATTTGATGCGTTTATGCCAAAAGACTTTATCCTGCAGACCGAATGCATGTCCTGGCTGTTCTGGCAAATGGGCAGCACGCCGTTTCTGGGCGGCGGCTTCGGCCATTTTTATGCGTATGCGCCGAGCAAAATGGAATACCCCATCAACCGCTTTGCTATGGAAGTCAAGCGCCAAATGGACGTGCTGGACAAACACTTGGCCGAGCGCCCCTACCTGGCCGGTGAGGAATACAGCATCGCCGATATGTCGGTTTGGCCTTGGTATGGTGCGCTAGCCAAAGGGCAGCTTTATGAAGCGGGCGAATTTTTGCAAGTGCAGGAATACACCCACGTGATCCGCTGGGCAGACGCCATTGCCAAACGCCCCGCCGTGCAACGAGGCCGCAAAGTCAACCGTACCTGGGGTGATGCCGACAACCAATTGGCTGAGCGACATGATGCCAGCGACTTTGACAAAAAGCCGTAGACAGACCTAGGCAGACTGGTACTTACCAGCGGTTGCGCAATTCGCGCAATTTCAAAAACACCGTCATAGCATCCGGGTTCGGCGGCAATTCTGCATAAGCCTCGCGCAAGCGGGCGACCACGCCAGCGCTGCCCAAGCGGAAAAAGGTATTGACCTCGCGTTCCTCGGCCAATTGGCTGACGTAGGCCTGCTGCGGGTTTTGTCCTTGCACCTTGTCAAGCAGCGCTTGCGCCGCTGCGTTGCCCGGTTCGCGATCCAGGGTGAAGCGCAAATTGTTTTCGATGTAGTCATGGCCCGGATACACCAGGGTGTTGTCGGATAAACCATGCAGTTGTTGGGCAAAGGTTTGGTACAGCGTAGCAGGATCGCCGCCGTTATGGCAGTTGCCCACGCCCGCGTTAAACATCGTGTCGCCAGAAAACAAAGCCGGTTGATCGGTGTGCGAACGCAGGCAGATATGGCACATGGTGTGGCCTGGTGTGTCCAGCGCCTCCAGTTCCACGGTCTTGCCTACTTTGATGATGTCGCCCGCCGACAAACCGCGTGTCATGCCGGGGATGCTGTCCTTGGCTTTGTGGTGCGCCAGCACTTTGGCCCCGGTTTTATCCACAATGGCCTGGTTGCCTCCAATGTGGTCGTGGTGTTCGTGCGTGTTGAGAATTTGGGTAATTTGCCAACCTGCTTCTTTGGCCGCGTCCAGGCATTTTTGGCTGTCGAGCGGATCAATGGCCAGGGCTTCGCCGGTTTCTGGGCAGGCTACCAGGTAATTGAAATTGCGGTAGTCGTTACCCGTCCAAATTTGCTTGACCAGCATAGTGCTTATTCCTGAAGTTCCAAAGTCTTTAATACCGAGCGCAAATCTGCGCCGCTGTAATCGGGCCGGGGCGCCAAGGCTTCAAAGGGCAATCCTTGCCGGTTGACCCAATGCGTGCGCATGCCATACCAGTTGGCGCCCAGTGCGTCCCAGGCATTGCTGGAGACAAACAATATCTGCTCCAGAGGCAGCACTATAGTTTGTTGCACCAGCGCATAGGCCTGGGGGGCAGTCTTAAAAAGGCGTAGGCCATCCACCGAAATGACATGGTCGAGCAAACCGACCATGCCCGCGCTCTGCACGGCGGATTCCAGCATTTGCGGGCTGCCGTTAGACAAAATCGCCGTAGTAAGGCCGTGGTGCTTGATGCGGCGCAAGACCTCCAGGTTTTCGGGAAAAGGGCTGAGCTTGGCGTATTGGCCCATCAATGCTTCGTCCTGTCCTAGGCTGCGGTCGAGTTTGAGCCGGTCCAGACAGTAGTGCAACGACAAGCGGGTAAGGTCCCAAAACGATTGGTGAAAGCGGCTGCCCTTGGCTGGGTTGGGGTCGGACTGGGTAATGAGGCGGGTGTATTCAATTTGCTTGTCGCGCCAGGCCAGCGCCAAGGCCGCGCCCTGGCCGGGAAACAATTGTTCGGCCAGGTGCTGCACCGAATACACGTCGAACAAAGTGCCATAGGCATCGAAAACTACTGCTTTAAATCGCATATCAAATCCTAGTGCCTGCCCACAGGGGTAAATCCAGTCGCAAAAACGCTTCAGGCGGCGCGTCATTTTTTTCCATGAGGGCGCCAATTTGCGCCAGCAAACGCCGCTCCACGGCGGCGTCTCGGATCGGATGCAATTGCGCCGGGTCCGAGGCCAAATCGAACAAGACTGTAGTCGTATCCTCGTAGCCACTGCCCTGCCCGGTATGTCCTACCGGCTGGCCTTTGGCATTGCGCCGCGCAGGCACCTTGAGCAAGGGCACGCCTTGTGTGAAATTGAAGCCGCGCGCCAGCTCGGCCTGGGCCAGGTCGGACACGGCAAACATGGACTTGAGGTGCATGGGCATCAGGGTGTATTCGTACAAGTCCTGGCGCGTCATGTCCTCGGGGTAGCGGAAATAGGTATAGCGCCCGTCGGTGATATTGGTAGCAGCACCAAACATGCCGTAAATCGCTGCTTCGCGCACTTGCCTATCCTGCTCCAGCAAAGGTAAAAGGGAATGGCCTTCCACCGTAGCCGGGGGCTTTACACCGTGCAAGTCCAGCAAGGTGGGCATCAAGTCGGTAGTTTGCGTCAAGGCTTGGCGGCGCTGGCCCGCCTGTGCGGCAAAAGCTGGGTGCGCGATCATGAGCGGGATATGCGCGATTTCGTTAAAAAACGGCATGCGGTTTTTGCCCCACCAGTCATGCTCGGCCAGCAAAAAGCCGTGGTCGGTACTCAGGATCAGGGTGGTGTCTTCCCACATGGCATGGCGGTCCATGTAGTCCAGCAAGCGGCCAAAGTATTCGTCGCACATGCTGAGCAAAGCGGCATAGTTGGCGCGCAATTCCTGCACCTCCAAGGCAGTTTCTTCGTGGCGCTTGTAGCGCGGCCAGTCCAGTATCGGGCCGGTGTAGCCGGTAGGGTAGCGCTCGCGAAAACGCGCGGGCGCAGAAAAAGGCTCATGCGGGTCAAAGCACTCCAGATGCAGCACCCAGTTATCGGCGTCGCGGTTGGTATCCAGAAAATCAAAACCGGCTTGGAAGGTGCGCGGGCAGCAATAGTCGGCCTCATCTTTCATGTACTCGCGATTCACCATGGTTTGCAGGCGGCCATCGTTGGGGCCTTCGGGCTGCTGCATGGGGTGGTACATCTGCTTGAAGCGCTCCAGGGGCGGCTGCACCATCGCCTTCCATTTGTCCCACTCCTGGCCGCGTATAAATTCCCAGGATGAGTAGCGATTATGGTAAGTGGCGCCACCGTCTTCCCAGTAGTGGTAGTGGTCTGAAATAAGGTGGGTGTATGTGCCTTGGGCGCGCAGCAGTTCGGAGAAGGATTGGTCAAAAGGCTCTAAAGCGCCCCAGCTGCGGTGCAAAAAATTAAGGCGTCCGGTATGCAAATCGCGCCGCGCCGGCATGCAAGGCAGGCTGCCGACATAGTGATTGTCAAACGTCACTGCCCGCTCTGCAAAACGCTTGAACTGCGGCGTCGCCACGGCGCTGCCGCCATAGCACTCCAGGGCGTTGCGCACCAGGGAGTCAAACAATACAAAAATAGTCTTCATGGATACGCCTTGCAATGGCGGTGCGACCCGGCGCCGCCAAGGCGTTTTCGGCGCAATCAGACCCCCGTCAAGGCTATGTTACTATAGATAGAACTATCGGATTTTCAATGCAGAGTTCGGCCCATCCCATCTTCCCGGACAGCCCGGTGCCGCTGTATTCCCAGCTGGCCGACCTGCTGCGCCAGCGGGTGCTGCGTGGGCTGTGGGGGCCGGGCACCAAGGTGCCTTCGCTAGAAGCACTGGTGGCCGAATTCCAGGTGGCCCGCGTTACGGTGCGCCAAGCCATCGACATCCTGACCCGCGAAGGCCTGCTGCTGCCGCAACGCGGACGCGGCACCTTTGTCACAGAGCAAGTGCGCACCGAACGCTCGCTGACGCTAGAAACGTCTTTACGCGGTCTGGCCGACGCCTACCGCAACGACAAGCCCGAGCTCACCCTGCTAGAAGAAGCCGGGGTGCAGCCACCGCTTGCGCCCGAGGACGGCAAAGCCGCGCCTGCCTACCACTATATGCGCCGCGTGCATTCGCGCGATGGCCAGGCCTATTGCGCGGCCTCTATTTTTATCGACCAGCGCGTGTTCCGCCAGGCGCCCAAGCGCTTTCGCCAAGAAACCGTGGTGCCGGTGATGATGGACTTGCCCAAAGTACATATCGCCGCAGCGCGCCAAACCCTGCGCATCTCCACCGCCGATGTCGAAATCGCGCGCCTGATTCAGGTGCCCGTGGGCTCCCCAGTCGCAGAAGTACGCCGCATTTGCCAGGCCAGCGATGGCACGGTTTTATACCTGGGACAGATTACGTACCGGGGCGATTTCATCCAATTCGAAATGCAGCTCACGCTCTAACGCTTTTTTGCACTTACACCTGAAGGACTACGCCATGCACACAGATTCGTTTCCACGCCGCACTACCCTGCGCGCGCTGCTTTTCGCCACGGCGGCACTGCTGACCAGCTTCTCACCAGCACACGCGCAAAACTACCCCAATAAACCCATCCGCCTGGTCGTGCCTTGGCCCGCCGGTGGCCTGGTGGATGTGGCCGCGCGCCAACTGAGCAGCCGCATGCAAACCAGCATGGCGCAGCCTTTCGTGGTGGAAAACAAGCTAGGCGCAGGCGGCAATATCGGCGCTGACCAAGTGGCTAAAGCCAGCGCTGATGGATACACCTTGCTGTTTACCACCAGCGCCTTGACCATGAATACCGCCATGCGTTCACCTATGCCGTTTGATGCAGTCAAAGACTTTGAGCGCGTGGCCATGGTGGCTTACGGGCCGCTGGTGCTGGTAGTGCATCCCAGTAGCAATATCAGCTCACTCCAAGACTTGATCAAAACCGCGCGTGCCAAACCGGGTACGCTGAGCTATGCATCTGCTGGAATTGGTTCACCCGCGCACCTTACCGGTGAGCTACTCAAATCCCGCCTCAATTTATTTGTGGTGCACATTCCCTACACCGGTGCCCCGGCGGCGATTACCGACCAAATCGCAGGGCGTATCGATTACCAGTTTGCCAACGCAGCGGTAGCGCTGCCGCAAATCAAAGCAGGCAAGCTGCGCGCGCTGGCCGTCACCAGCCCGCAACGCATGCCTGGCCTGCCCCAGGTTCCCACCATGGCCGAAGCCGGGATGAAGGATTTTGAGGTGGACCAGTGGCTAGGCTTGCTAGCGCCCAAAGGCACGCCACCCGCCGTGATCGACAAACTGGTTAGCGAAGTCAATAAAGTGCTGGTGCAGGACGAGTTTGGTCAGGCCCTGGCTAATTCCGGCATGAACAGTGCGAAGCCCGGCAAGCCGGAAACCTTTGACGCATTTTTCAAGCAAGAGTTGGTGCAATGGACCAAAGTGGTCAAGGCCGCTGACATCAAGCCTGAGTAAATCCAAGCCAACACGCACCCCATGAAAACGGCGCAACCTAATATTTTGCTGGTCATGGCCGACCAGTTGGCGGTGCCGACGCTGCCCTTTCACGGGCATCCGCTGGTCAAAACGCCCCACTTAAGCGCGCTGGCGCAGCGGGGCGTGGTGTTTGACAGCGCGTATTGCAATTTCCCGATTTGCGCGCCCTCGCGCGTGTCTATGCTGAGCGGGCGTTTACCGCATTCCATAGGCGCGTATGACAACGCTTCCGAGTTCGCATCGGCCACACCCACCATGGCGCACTACCTGCGCCACGCGGGCTACCGCACTATTTTGTGCGGCAAGATGCATTTCATCGGTGCCGACCAGTTGCACGGTTTTGACGAGCGCCTGACCACCGACATCTACCCCGCCGACTTTGCCTGGACGCCGGACTGGCGCAAAGGCCCGGGCTTCCGGCCCACGGGTGTGAGCATGCGCCCCGTGCTGGAGGCGGGGCCTTGCGTGCGCAGCATGCAAATCGACTACGACGACGAAGTGGAATACAAAGGCGCGCAATGCCTGTACGACCTGGCGCGCGCACCGCGTGATCAACCGTTTTTCCTGACCGTCTCTTACACCCATCCGCACCCGCCTTTCGTGGCGCCGCAGCGCTTTTGGGATCTGTACCGCGAAGACGATATCGATGCGCCGCGCGTACCCCCTATTCCGTACGACGAACTAGACGAGCACAGCCAGTGGTTGTACGTGGCGCACGCGCAAGACCTGTACAGCGTCTCCGAAGCCCAAGTGCGCCGCGCGCGCCACGCCTATTACGGCATGGTGAGCTATGTCGATGAAAAAATCGGCCGCATCCTGAACGTGCTGGAAGAAACCGGCTTACAGGACAACACTGTGGTGGTGTTTTGCGGTGACCATGGCGAGATGCTGGGCGAGCGCGGCATGTGGTTTAAGCAATGCTTTTTCGAATCCTCGGTGCGTGTTCCGCTCATCGTTTCCATGCCCAAGCGCTTTGCACCGGCACGCGTAGCAGCGCACGTATCGCTGGTGGACTTGTTGCCCACCTTGCGCGATCTGGCGCACGACGGCCAGCCACCGCCTGCCGTCGGGCCATTGCATGGTCACAGTCTTTTGGGCTTGCTGCAAGGCGAGACCGCGCCCGAGCGCTGCGTGGTGTCCGAATACAGCTCCGAAGGCGTGATGGCCCCCTCGCGCATGGTGCGCGTTGGCCCCTGGAAATACATCCTCACGCATGGCCTGGCGCCCCTGTTGTTCAACCTGGAATCTGACCCCGACGAACTGCATAACCTGGCCGGGCACAGCGCGCACGCGGCCACCGAGCAAAGCCTGCATGCGCGCTTGGTGCAAGACTGGGACCCGCCTACGGTGCATGCACAAATTTTGGCGAGTCAGCAAGAACGCTTGTTTTTGGCGGAAGTGGCCAGCCAGTCCGCCACCAACCCGAATTGGGCCTACCAACCTTTTGTCGATGAAAGCCAGCGCTTTATCCGGGGTTCAGGCGCCGCCGGGCCGACCACCGTGAAAGCGCGGGCGCGCTACCCTTTTGTGGAGCCGGTGCAGCCAGACTTAAAGAAATAGCTATAAGCCGAGGGAAGTCAAAAAAATGAAACGCAACAATGCGATCACACACCTAGCCTGGGTGCTTTCACCCTGGCTGCTGATACTGGCGCTTTGGTATGGGGTACGTGCCAGCGGTCTGGTGAATTTGGCCAATATTTCGACCCCAGCCTGTTCCTGGAAACCGTAAAGTCATAGGCGTGGGGCTGCGGCGCAGCTAAAGACAAAGGCGCAAGCGACAAGGCTTGGGCCTTTGTTCTTTTACAGCAAGCCCGCCTGCGAAATGAACTTGGGGTTCAAATACGCTTCCAGCGCTTCGGTGCCGCCTTCGGAACCGTAGCCGGAATCTTTCACGCCGCCAAAAGGCGTCTCGGGCATGCCCAGGCCCAAGTGGTTGATGCTGACCATACCGGCCTGCACCGCAGCGCCGATTTGTTGGGCGGTGCGTGCTGAGCGGGTCCAGGCGTAGGCCGCAAGCCCAGCTTGCAGACGGTTGGCTTCGCGTACCGCGTCGTCAAAACTGGCAAAGGGGTTGATCAAGGCCATGGGGCCAAAGGGCTCGTCGATCATGGCGCGCGCGTCCAGCGGCACTTCGGTCAAGACGGTAGGCTCCCAATAATTACCAGCGCCGACTAGGGGCTTGCCGCCCAATACCAGTTGCGCGTTGTGGGCGCAGGCGTCGTCCGTCAGGCTTTGCATGGCGCTGACGCGGCGCGGGTTGGCCAGCGGGCCCATATTGCTGGCCGTGTCCAAGCCATTTCCCACTTTGAGCTTGCGCGCATGCTCCACAAATTGCGTCACAAACTCGCGGAACACGCCCTCTTGCACCAAAAACCGGGTGGGCGAAACGCAGACCTGGCCAGCATTGCGAAACTTGCTCGCCACCATGGTCTTGGCCGCCAGGGCCACGTCGGCATCGTTAAACACGATGACGGGCGCATGGCCGCCCAACTCCATGGTCATGCGCTTCATGTGCAAGCCGGCCATGGACGCTAATTGCTTGCCCACCACGGTAGAGCCGGTAAACGAGATTTTGCGAATCACCGGATGCGCAATCAGGTAAGAAGAAATTTGTGCCGGGTCGCCATAAATCAGATTCACCACGCCCCCGGGCACACCGGCGTCGATAAAGGCGGTGATCAGCGCAGCGGGGGATGCCGGGGTTTCTTCCGGCGCCTTGACCACGATAGAGCAACCGGCAGCCAGTGCAGCGGCCAACTTGCGCACGATTTGGTTGATCGGAAAATTCCAGGGCGTAAATGCCGCCACCGGCCCTACCGGTTCTTTGACCACCAGTTGGTACACGTCCTGCTGGCGCGCGGGAATCACGCGGCCATAGGCGCGCCGTCCTTCTTCGGCAAACCAGTCGATGGTGTCGGCCCCGGCCATCACCTCCATGCGCGCCTCGGCCAGCGGTTTGCCCTGCTCCATGGTCATGAGGCGGGCCACGTGGTCGGCGCGTTCGCGCAGCAGTTGCGCAGCTTTGCGCATGGTCTTGTAGCGCTCAAACGCGCTAGTGCGGCTCCACACCGCAAAGCCCCGTTCAGCGGAGTCCGCCGCCTGGGCGATGTCGTCCAGGTCCGCACAAGCCATTTGCGCCATCACTTCGCCACTAGCCGGGTTGCGCACCGGCAGGCTGCGCCCGGAGGCACCTGCGCGCCACTGGCCGTCGATATGGAGTTGGATGTCGGGGTATTCGTTCATAGTGTCTCTCTTGAGGTGTGCGCGCGCTTTAGCTTCAGAGTGACGCGCGCATTAATGGAAATGGCTTGTAGAGGTGCCACGCCGGGCATCTTCCAACACCATGGCGGCGCCTTTTTCGCCGATCATGATAGCCGCCGCATTGGTATTGGTGGACACCAGGCGCGGCATGACCGAGGCATCGATCACGCGCAAGCCCGCCACGCCGCGCACCCGCAGGCGGTCATCCACCACGGCGTGCTCGTCCGCGCCCATGCGGCAGGTTCCTACCGGGTGGTACACCGTGCCGCCGCGCGCGCGCGCAAAGGCTTCTAAGGCTTTGTCGCCCACCACCGCATTACCTGGGAAATATTCCTCGCCCGTGACCAGGCCACTAAAAGCCGCTTGGGCATAAATCTCGCGCAACTGACGCAGCCCGGCCACCAGCACGCGCACATCGTGCGGGTCGCGCAAATAGTTGGAGACGATGCGCGGCGCAGCCGTCGGGTTGGCAGACTGCAATTGCACCGTACCCGTCGAAAGTGGCCTGCATTGCGTGGCCGATGCTGAAAACCCCGAGAAACGGTGCAGCGGGTCGCCCGGCTTGTCCACCGACAAAGGCATGACGTTAAACAAGACATCGGCGCGTCCGCCCTGCGCATATTCGGTACAGGCCAGCCCACCCACCTGACCCGCGCCCACGGTCAAAGGCCCGCGTTGCTGAAACAACCATTGCGCGCCCATTTGCGCCAGACGCAAGGGATTGCGCACATCGTCATTGAGCGAATGCGCTTTGCGCAGCTTCACAATCACACGCGCTTGGTAATGGTCTTGCAAATTGGCGCCTACTTCGGGCGCATCCACTTTGACATCGACGCGGTGTTCGCGCAGCAAGGCCGCAGGCCCAATGCCCGAGAGTTGCAAAATTTGTGGCGACTGCAAAGCGCCCGCCGCCAATAGCACTTCGCCATCGACCCGCGCCTCATGCTGATTGCCCGCTTGCAGCCATTGCACGCCCACGGCGCGCCCTTTTTCTTGCAGGATTTGCGTGACATGCGCGCCAGTGATCACTCGCAAATTTTTACGGCCCATGGCCGGGCGCAGAAACGCGGTCGCCGCATCACAGCGCCAGTACCCGCGCAAGGTGAGTTGGTAGCGGCCCATGCCATCGGATTGGGCGCCATTAAAGTCATCGGTGCGGGCATGGCCAGCCTGTGCAGCGGCATCGAGCCAAGCCTCGCAATAGGGGTGGTCGTTGCGCAAATCGGATACACCCAATTCGCCATTGCCGCCGTGAAAGGCATTGGCGCCGCCTTCGTAGCGCTCCGAGCGTTTGAAAAAAGGCAATACATCCTCATAGCCCCAGCCTTTGGCACCTAACGCGGCCCAGTCGTCATAGTCAGCACGCTGCCCGCGTATGTAGAGTAAGCCATTGATTGCGCTGGAGCCGCCCAATACTTTGCCGCGCGGCCACACCATGGTTCGGCCCATGGTGTAAGCCTGCGGGTCTACCGGAAACTGCCAGGAAAAGCGCGTGTCGTTAATCGTGCGGAAATAGCCCACCGGCAAACGCAACCAAAAGCCCTGGGACGCGCCACCGGCTTCGAGCAGCAAAACCCGACAAGCCGGGTCTGCGCTTAGGCGATTGGCCAGCACACAACCGGCGGAACCTGCGCCGATGATGATGTAGTCATAGCCCTGGGATGTGGCGGCGGGGGTCATGGCTTGGTGGCGGGATTATTGGTTTTTTCAGCAGCAGACGATGCCGGTTTTTATTACGAAAAAACAGCGTCTTGTGCATTAAAGGTATTATATGCCATACCTTTAGACTTTTAACATGCTGCCTGCCCCACTGCCCCATCCTGACACCAGCGCTTTGCCTCTGGGCATTGCCCTGCATAGCCTGCGCGCTTATGTGTTTCGCTGCCCCAGCCCGGCGCCGGTGCGTACGTCTTTTGGCATCATGCACGACCGCCCGGCTTTATTGGTGCGCGCCGAAACTTCCGATGGCGCCATCGGCTGGGGCGAAGTCTGGTGCAACTTCCCGGCCTGCGGCGCAGAGCACCGGGCACGCTTGCTCGACACCGTGTTTGCGCCCCTGCTGCTAAACCAGTTTTTTGACAGCCCCCAACACGCCTATGCCCATGCCACTGCCCGCACCGAAGTGCTGGCGCTGCAAACCGGCGAATTCGGCCCACTGGCCCAGGTCATCGCCGGGGTGGATTTGGCACTGTGGGATTTGTGCGCCCGCCGCGCCGACCTGCCCCTTTACCGCTTGCTAGGTGGCAGCAAGAGCACCGTGCCCGTGTACGCCAGCGGCATCAACCCGGACGCACCTTTGAATGTGGTGCAACGCATGCACGCGGCGGGCTACCGGGCTTTCAAACTCAAAATCGGTTTTGACGATGCGCAAGACCTGGCCAATCTGCATGCCGTGCGCGAATGGCTGGGGCCAGACCTCGATGTCATGGCCGATGTCAACCAAGCCTGGAGCCTGGACAAGGCGCAAAGCATGTTGCCGCAACTTGCGCGCTTTGGCTTGGCCTGGCTGGAAGAGCCGCTGCGCGCTGACAGCAGCGTGGCAGCTTGGCAGCAATTAAAGGCAAGCGCCAGCATGCCGCTTGCAGCTGGGGAAAACATGCTGGGCAGCCAAGCCTTTGCGCAAGGCATAAACAGTGGCGCGTTCGGCGTGGTTCAACCCGACATCGCCAAATGGGGCGGCATCTCCGGCGCTTGGCCGGTGATAGAAAGCATACGGGCGCAAGGCCTACGCTACTGTCCGCATTTTTTGGGTGCGGGCATCGGCCTCATGGCCTCGGCCCATGTGCTGGCTGCTGCGGGTGGCGATGGACTACTGGAAGTCGATGCCAACGACAACGCCTTACGCAGCTTGCTGGCGCCGCCGCTAGCGCAAGTGCGGGATGGCTGCATCACCTTGGACGCGCTGCCGGGTATTGGTGTGGAGCCGGACTTGGAGGCGTTGGCCTCTGCATGCGCAAGGGCTAGCGCAAGCTAAGGAAGTTCTAAAGGAGTACGTCATCGCGATGAGCTACGCGAGGCGGCGATCCATCAACCCTTGATTTGCAGGGGAATGTGGATTACTTCGCTGGGCTCGCAATGATGGGTTTGGACTCAAGCAGAGCTTCACTCAACTATGTTTTTTGATTTATTCGTCCGCAAATGTCGATCACTCAGTGCTTGGTGTTGAATTTGTTGCGGAGTAATCTTATATTGTGCTTTGAAAACTCGATTGAAATGCGGCGTATCCAGAAACCCCCATTTACGCGCTACAGCCGCAATGGTCAGATGCCGAGAAGCTGGATTGACTAGTTCAAATTTGATTCGATCCAGTCGTCGCTGCCGAATATGGTCACCAACCGTCGAGCGTTGGCTTTGAAAAACTCGGTAGAGCTGGCTCAGCGATAGTCCATGCGCTTGTGCTATTTCTATTGCAGAGAGCTGAGGATTCTGCAAATTTGCGCCTATATAGCCATTTATTCGCCTCAGCAGTACCTCGTTATAGTTAGGCGGTAACTCACAGTCGGTTAACTTGTGGTTGATGCAAAAGTCTAATATTCCCAGCGTGTGCTCTAGTAGCGGCGTATCGTGCTCGAAGGTTTAGTAGCGGGCCTCATCAGCGATACCCATGAGCAGTCTGGAGGCAATTTGGGTTACACCTTTTTGCCCATGCAAGGTCAAGGCTGTAAATGCATCAATGCTTTTGGGACTGAAGGTAAATGCACTTCTTGGAAACTGAAACACCGCCATCTCCCAATCGCTTGGAAAATCAATGGTGTAGGGTTGACGTGTATCCCAAAAAACGAAATCACCGGCCTGCAATTGCGCTTGTCTGGCGTGCTGCTCAATATTCGCCGAGCCCTTCAGTTGCAGGCCGAGCATTAAGTACTCCTCGCTGTCCTGCGCGATGAGCTTGGGAGTGCGGGTTATGCACTGCGCTCTAGACCCCGAGGTGACAACGCGTACGCCGCCCAGTTGCGTGAGTGCGACTTGACCCGCAAAGTCATCATGCGGCGCGATTTTTATTTGCAAGGGCACGTAGTTGCGCCACACCACTTCATTCCATATTGGGATACGGTCACGACTTGGAAGTTCGTGTGAACTATAGATAAGCGTAGCATCCCCCTGGGAAGCCGCAGCGTGAACTTCAGACTCGGCGCCGTGCAAATGCAACATGGTCAATGTACTCCGATATCAAAATATGAACGATGCAGTAATCGGGGGTTTGCGGAACTTTTCTATGGGCTAAAGGTAGAACATTTATGCAGCCCCGTCAAGCCTTGGGGTAGATGGACTTGATTTGGCTTTCTGAGATGAAGCATTCGTATCTTGGAGACGAAGGAAATCATCCGTTCATGGGTATGAACGGATGAACGAGGTCATGGCGCCGTATCAGCTCGGTATTTCGTTTTCCATAGATTCATGCACCGAGGCCAATTTGGGTAATTGGAGACTAGGCGCCATGAGCGGTAAACCGGGGGCTGCCGCGGTTGCAGTGGGCAAAGCACGCTCAAACGATGATGCGTCAGCTATGTCCTTATTGCGCTTTACAGGACCCAAAGGCTGGTCGTTGAACAAGAGCGTAAATACGTCGCGCCGCGAATAATGGCCCACGGGATCAGCCGCTTGTTTTGCCATTGCAATTTCGGCAAGGTTAATGTCTGCATACAGTATGCCTTCTGCATCGCTTGGTAGTCGATCCGCTAATGCCCGACCGTCTGGACCATATATCTGGGCAAAACCCCCTCCATATCCAATTAGTTTTTCATGCATAGGCGATTCGCAAAAGAATTGATGCGCGGCTTTGGTGACGACCTGGGTCGCGCACAAAACAAATGTTTGCCCCTCCATGGCATACATTTGCGTCGCGACGGATTGCGCCTCTGCACTGAAGGCATAGACCTCTGGCTGGTACAGAGACATTCCGGGCCACGCGGCAATGTGCAATTGTTCGTGCATGGCGTACATGGCGTATTTGGTTAAGGTCTGAAAGTGCTCCCAGCAATTGAGGGCGCCGACGCGACCAATAGCCATTTCATACACCGCGATGTCTGACCCGTCGCCTTCACCAAAAACGGTTCTTTCCACATGGGTAGGTTTGAGCTTCCTGCGGTGGGCAACGATGTTTCCTTGTTCGTTGATGATGATTTGACTCATATACAAGGTGCCGCCATCGCGTTCGCTAAAACCCATGACAACGCTAATTTTGTTGGTACGCGCTGCGTCTCTGAGTCGAACGATCAAGGGGCTATCAATAGGCAGTGACTGCTCGTGGTAACGCACCGCAAATTTCCCCATTCCTGCGAAAGGACTATCGAGCCAAATATGGTAGGGGTAGCCGGGTATGAAAACTTCGGGAAAGGCAATGATCTCGGCATTGTTGCGAGCAGCCTCCTGTATCAGTGCGATGGACTTTTCTACCGTTGCTGCTGCATCAAACCAAATCGGCTCGGCTTGTACGGTAGCTGCCTTAAATTTATGGGTGTAGGTAACCATGATTGCGAACTCCTCTTTGTTTGTGGAAATTCACTCTAGCAATGCAGATGGCCTTTGAATTGTCAATTTTTTCGGGGGATATTGTTCAATTGTGGCGATATGCGCGGGAAAGGTGATGCTAGGGCTGCATGTCCGGCGCATGGCAGGCCCCTCCAACTGACACCCCCCCTACAGCCGCTTTCCAAGCCAAACCTGGCGGCCTGTCCGCTCTGACAGCCCCTTTTCCGGCGCCCGCAAGAAAAAAAAACGCGCTGCACCAATTAAGGGCATAGAATGATTTGCTGCCTACAGCGTAGTTTGCGCAACCTGCCAGACTAATCCCAGAGATCGCCATGCTAAGACTATCTGCTTTGCTATCGTTCTCAAGCGCACCCATTTCCCGAGTACCAGCGATGACGCGCAAGGCGTCATGCAGCATCCCTTAAGTGAGCCAAGCGCATCGAAATTTCAGGCATGCTGATGCGAAGTGGCTAGGTGCCGTGCAAGCCCCCATAGTGGTGCTTGCCTAGGGCCATCCATCCACGGCGCGTGCCAATTTAAGATGTAAGGCATGACTGAAGACATCGACATCATCCACTCGCCCCTCGAGCAGACCTACATCGCTGAGGGCCACAGCGTGCAAATCCAAATCTACCGCAGCATGAATAGCCAATGGGTACTTGAAGTGGTGGATGAAACCGGCACGTCCACCGTGTGGGATGATCTATTTGCGACGGACACACAAGCACTAGCAGCCGCCCTGACGGCTATCCAAGCTGAGGGCATTGGCAACTTCATAGACAACGCCCAGACGCAGGCCCTTGGCGCGGCCCCAGATTTGATGAAAGCACTTGCGCAAGACAAGTTTCAGCCCAGCGCACAACAAGTGCAGGACATGATGACGCCACTGTCGGAAGAGGAACTGGACGAACTCGATAATTTTTTGCTTTACGGCGTGGACGATGACGAAGGCATGACCTTGGAAGCATTGGACGGTTATTTGCACGCCATTGCGATTGGGCCGCAAACCATCATGCCCAGCCAGTGGCTGCCCAAGGTGTGGGGCGAAGGCAGCACCCAGTTGCCGCCCACAGGAGACATCGATCAACTCAATCACATCATGGCCTTGGTCATGCGGCACTACAACAGCATCATTTCTGGCTTTCAGCACAATCCCCCATTTACAGCGCCGCACTGGAGCATCCACCAATATGACAACGGCGAGTTTGAAGAGGCAGAGGTATGGGCCTATGGCTTTACCGAAGGTGTGGCACTTCAGCGCGACGCTTGGCAGCCCTTATTCGACAGCCCCGAGGGTCGGCAGTCGTACAGGCCTATAGGTCTGCTAGGCGAAAACAATTTTTCTGCCGACCAAGATGCACTGACCACCACACCCGCGCAGCGGGAACAATTGGCAATGCAGATTGAAGACAGCTTGATGCGCATCCACGCCTTTTGGTTGCCGCTGCGCGAAGCCACCTATGAGCGGGAAATGTCCAAACGCTTGCGCGCCAAAGTGGGGCGCAACGAGCCCTGCCCCTGCGGCAGTGGCAAGAAGTTTAAGAAATGCTGCGGCTTCGCCAGCGAGCTGCACTGACCTCAGCTAGAACCCCAGGAATAGCAGTAGGATGTAAGACCAAGGCCAAGGGGGCGGCAAGCCACAACAGACTGTTGGGCGACTCGCCCTACCAACAAGTACCTTTGTGTTCTCTGCACTCCGGCGCACTTGGCAGCACGGCAGTGCGCAAGTAAATCACGCCGCTGTCTTTCACCCGGTATACGTTCACCGGCGTACAGGCTCCGCAGTAACCTGCGACTTTGCTGGATTCTTCAATCTCTAAGTGGCCTTGGCGCAGCTTGAAATCGAAGTTGCAGCCTTGGATATTGTTTTCCTTGCCATGGATGCGCGTATAGGCTTTGCCGCAGGCCTGGTAGGCATATAACTGCGTCTGGTAGCCAAACTCCATACCCTTGTACTGGCCGACGCCGGTGCCTATGCCGTCTTTGAAGGTTTCGGTCATGCGCAAGGGCGGCTCTTTAGCCGTGGCGATGGTTGTAGCCAGGCACAGGGCTAGTAGTAAACATGGGGCAAACAGGGCGCGCATATCGAACGAGGATAGCCGCATCACACCCACCAGCCTAAATGGCTGCGAGGCTGCGTGAATACTGCAAGGAAAACGTTTCCAACCTGAACGATGCGAGCCCTCAAAAGCTCTCCATATAAGGCCGTAAATCCAGCTCATGCGTCCAGGCGTCGCGGGGTTGTTGGTGCAGCATCCAGTAGGCGTCAGCGATGTGGTCGGGGTTGAGGATGCCGTCTTGCGCTTTGAGGGCGTAGCGCTCGGGGAACAGGGTGCGGATGAATTCGGTGTCGATGGCACCGTCGATGATGGTGTGGGCTACGTGCACGCCCAGCGGCCACAGTTCGCGGGCCATGCTTTGGGCCAGGGCGCGCAAGGCCATCTTGCCGCCGGAAAAACCCGCAAAGTTGGAGCTGCCGCGCAGCGAGGCGGTGGCGCCAGTAAAGATGATGCTGCCCTTGTGTGCGACGCCCTGCCCGCTCGCGGCATCTACCCCGGCGCCCGCCGCAGCGTCTGGCCGCGCCACCATGCGCTTGGCTACTTCGCGCCCGGTCAGGAAACCGGCCAGGCAGGCCATTTCCCACATTTTGGTGTAGCGGCGCGCGGTCTCGGTCAGGATGCTATTGGGCGAGTTGGCGCCGATGTTGAACACCAGCACCTCAATCGGCCCGATCTGCGTTTCGATGTGTTCCACCAGCGCAATCACTTCGTCCTCTTTGCGCGCATCCGAGCCAAAGCCATGGGCGATGCCGCCTGCGGCGCGGATGTCTTCCAGCAGGGGCTGCAGTTTGTCTAATGTGCGCCGGGTGGCGCAGACGGCATAGCCCTCGCGGGCAAAGCGGCGGGCCACGGCGCCGCCGGTGGCATCACCCGCGCCTATCACTAAACATACTTTGGCTTGTGCCATGGTGCAGCCCTCAGCCACGGGGCGGCAGGCCGCGCACCAGGGTTAAAAACTCCAGCGAAGTACCGGCGCGGCGGTGTTCGGACAAGGCTTGGTACTCCGGGTCCGCAAACCAGGCGCGGGCTTGGTCTTCGGACGGGAACTTAAAAATAATCATGCGCCCGCCGCGCGGCGCCGTGCCTTCCAGATGCACTGGCGCATCGTCAAAAGTGATGAACTCGCCGCCGTAGCGCTTAAGGATGGGGAAAAAACCTTTTTCATACTGGCGGTAAGCGCCCGCGTCGGTCACTTGCAGATTGACGACGGCATAAACAGCGATATCACTCATAGCTAGTTCCTTTGAAAAAAACTGGGTAGAAACCCTAGGCGCATTGCCACTTTGCAGGGCGTTGTAGCAGTGGGCTTGCGGCCCTATTGTCTTGCGCGCGACAGCAAGGCTGTGGCCTTGCAGCAGACAAGCCCACAGCCCAGCGCGCAAGAGGCCGAAGCCCGCATGAATCTTATAAGATGCATTCAAACAGCGCCTGCGGCCAGCGGCCCGGCGCCCACACATAACGAGGAGTTCGGACATGCCCGTGATAGAGAGCCAGGTGGATACCCTTGGCGAGGCCTTCGTGCGCAACCGCGCAGACATGCTCAAAGCTCTGGCGGCGGTGCGCGCCGTTGAGGACAAGGTGCGCGCCACTGAGGCCGAAAAGCAGCCCAAGTTCCACAAACGCGGTCAACTGATGCCGCGCGAGCGGGTGAACCTGCTGCTCGATAGGGGCACGCCTTTTCTAGAAATCTCCACCCTGGCCGGTTACAAACAGCACGACGACAAAGACGGCTCGCTGGCCGGAGGCAACAGCATTTGCGGCATCGGCTATGTGTGCGGTGTGCGCACTATGGTGACGGCGTCCAACAGCGCCATCAAGGGCGGCACCATCACGCCTTGGGGCTTGCGCAAAAGCCTGCGCATGCAAGACATTGCCATGAAGCAAAAGCTGCCCATCGTCAGCCTGCTGGAATCAGGCGGCGCCAATTTGCTTTACCAGGCCGAAATTTTTATCGACGGCGGCACCACCTTTGCCAACCAGGCCATGCTGTCGGCAGCGGGCGTGCCGCAAATTACCGTGGTGCATGGGTCCAGCACGGCGGGCGGCGCTTATGTGCCTGGCCTGTCGGACTACAGCATCATGGTGCGCAAAAACGCCAAGGTGTTTTTGGCCGGGCCGCCGCTGCTCAAAGCGGCCACGGGCGAAGTGGCCGGCGATGAAGAGCTGGGCGGCGCCGAGATGCATGCGCAGCTGACCGGCACCGCCGAGTTTTTGGCCGAGAGCGATGCCGACGGCATACGCCTGGCGCGCGAGGTGATGGCCAGCCTGGACTGGAACAAACACCGCCCGCATTTTGCCGACGCGCCGGTGCAAGCTCCGCTCTTCAGCCCGGACGAACTTTGCGGCGTGGTGCCGGTGGACTACCGCCAGCCTTACGACTGCCGCGAAGTGATCGCCCGTATCGTCGATGGCAGCGAGTTTTTAGACTTTAAAAGCGAATACGACAACCAGACGATTTGCGGGCGCGCCCGCATCCACGGCATGCAAGTGGGCATCTTGGGCAACAACGGCCCGATTACCGCCAAGGGCGCGACCAAGGCCGGGCAGTTCATCCAGCTATGCGACCAGGCCGATATTCCGCTGGTGTTTTTGATGAACACCACCGGCTATATGGTCGGCACCGAAAGCGAGCAAGGCGGGATCGTCAAACACGGCAGCAAGATGATTCAGGCCGTGGCCAATGTGCGGGTGCCGCGTATTACGGTGGTGATAGGCGCGTCCTTTGGCGCGGGCAATTACGGCATGTCCGGGCGCGGCTTTCGGCCGGACTTTATCTTTGCCTGGCCCAATGCACGCACGGCGGTCATGGGCGGTGAGCAAGCGGCCAAAGTACTGTCCATCGTTAACCGCGAAAAAATCTTAAAAGAAGGCCGCGAGCCGACTGCCGACGAGGAAAGCAAATTTGCGTTTATGGAAGGCGCCGTCATCCACCAGTTTGACCGCGACTCGCAGGCGCTGTCGGGCACCTCGCGCTTGTACGACGACGGGCTGATAGACCCGCGCGACACCCGCCGCGTGCTGGCCATGACCCTGTCCATTTGCCGCGAAGGCCGCACCCGCCCGCTCAAGCCCAACAGCTTTGGCGTGGCGCGTTTTTAACTGAGGTGGCCACACATGTTGTTTGACAAAGTATTGATAGCCAACCGGGGCGAGATCGCGGTGCGCATCATCCGCGGGTGCCAGCGCATGGGCTACCGCACGGTGGCGGTGTATTCCGAAGCAGACCGCGACGCGCCGCACGTGGCCCTGGCCGATGAGGCGATTTGCATAGGCCCAGCGCCAGCGCAGGAATCGTATTTATCCATAGACAAATTAATTGCCGCAGCCCAAAGCAGCGGCGCGGGCGCCATCCACCCCGGCTATGGCTTTTTGTCCGAGCGCGCAGCGTTTGCGCAAGCGGTGCAAGACGCCGGCTTGGTGTTTATCGGCCCAGACCCACAGGCCATCGAGGCCATGGGCAACAAGAGCGCCTCCAAAATCCGCATGCTGGCTGCGAGCGTGCCCTGCGTGCCGGGCTACCAGGGCGATGACCAAAGCGACGACATCTTGTTAGCCGAGGCGCAAAAAGTGGGCCTGCCGGTGATGGTGAAAGCCGCAGCAGGCGGCGGCGGGCGCGGTATGCGTTTGGTGCACGATGCGCAAAATTTGTTGGCCGCCATCCAGTCCGCCCGCAGCGAGGCCACGAACGCTTTTGGCGACGGGCAATTGCTAATCGAAAAAGCCGTGTTGCATGCGCGGCACGTGGAGATTCAGGTCTTTGGCGACCGGCACGGTAATGTGGTGCATATTGGCGAGCGCGATTGCTCGGTGCAGCGGCGCAACCAAAAAGTGGTGGAAGAAGCGCCCAGCCCGGCGGTGGACGAAGCCCTGCGCGCGCGCATGGGCGCAGCCGCCGTAGCCGCAGCGCGGGCGGTGCATTACGTGGGCGCGGGCACGGTGGAATTTATGCTGGCGCAAGACGGCAGCTTTTACTTTCTGGAGATGAACACACGCTTGCAGGTAGAGCACCCGGTGACCGAAATTGTGTACGACCTGGACTTGGTGGAATGGCAATTGCGCGTGGCCCAAGGCGAGGCGCTGCCGCTGGCGCAAGAGGCCATCAACGCACGACGCAAGGGCTGGGCTATCGAGGTGCGTTTGTGCACCGAAGACCCGGCGAACAACTTTCTGCCGCAAACCGGCCCGCTGTTGGCCTGGCAAGCGCCGCGAGGCGCGGGCATGCGCACCGACCATGGCCTGCGCCAGGGCGGCGTGGTATCGCCGTATTACGACTCTATGCAGGCCAAGCTGATTGCCAGCGGCGACACGCGCGAGCAGGCCTGCCGCACGCTCTTGCACATGCTGGACCACACCGTGCTGCTGGGCGTGACCAGCAACCGCGACTACCTGCGCCAGATCATTGCGCACCCGGTGTTTGCGGCGGGCGATTTTTCCACCAGCTTTATTGCTGAACACCTGAGCCCCGAAAGCTTTGCCGCCAGCCGCGTACCCACTGCGCTGCATAGTGCGCTGGCCGCCGTGCTTATTTACCGCAGCCAAGCGCTGGCTTTGCAGGCCGATGCCGGGCTGGATGCCGAACTGCTGGAGTGGCAAAGCTCGGCCCCGGCGCAAGTGCCGCTGCTGCTGCAATGCGGCGAGCGCAAGCTGCGCGTTACCGTGGCCGCGCTGGGCCGTGGCGCTTACCGCGTGCAATTAGACGGGCAAACGCTGGAGCTGGAAGTAGTGTCCATGCAAGCCCCTGCGCTGCGCTTTATGCACCAAGGCCTGGACGCCCAAGCCGACTATGCGCTGGCGGGGAATCTGGTGCATTTGTCACACGCCGGCCTGACCCTGAGCTACACCGACACTACGCTAGCCCCGGCCAGCAAAGACGCCGCAGGCAGCGACGGGCGCATGCTGGCGCCTATGGACGGCAAGATTTTGAAAGTGCTGGTGCAGCCCGGCGACACGATTAGCAAAGGCCAAACTCTGGCGGTGCTAGAAGCCATGAAAATGGAATTTGCCATCAGCAGCGGCGTCGATAGCAGCGTCACCGCCGTGGCCTGCCAGGTGGGACAACAAGTGAAAGCGCGTCAGTTGCTGATCAGCCTGGCACCCACCGTCACCAAAGAAGGAACCCCGGCATGAAGCTCTACCACTGCGTGGATGCGCGCTCGCTGCGCCCTTTGTGGGCATTGGAAGAAATGGGCTTGCCCTACGAGCTGGAAGTGCTGCCCTTCCCGCCGCGCGTGTTCAAAAAAGACTACCTGGGCGTGAACCCGCTGGGCACGATTCCTTATTTGGTCGATGGCGATGCGCATATGACCGAGTCCAGCGGTATCTGCCACTATTTGGTGGAGCGCTATGGCAAGCACGAGTTTGGAATCAAGCCCGACCACCCGGAATACGGCAGCTATACCAACTGGCTGTTTCATAGCGACGCCACCCTCACCTTTCCGCAAACCGTGGCGCTGCGCTACGGCATCATGGAGCCGCCGCCGCGCAAGCTGCCGCAAGCGGTGGAAGACTACAAAAAATGGTATTTGGCGCGTCTGCGTATGCTCACGGCGCATTTGCAAGACCGCGAATTTTTATGCGATGGGCGTTTCACCATCGCCGATATTTGTATTGGCTATGCGCTGTTTTTAGGCACCACGCCCGGCCTGGACATGGGCGCGCAGTACGCGCCGCATGTGCAGGACTATCTGGCCCGTTTGCTGGCGCGTCCGGCGCTGCTAAGGGCGCGGGCTTTGGGAGCTTAGGTTTGTTTTATTTCGCTCAATTCCGCTTAAGTGAACACGACTCCGATTGATTGAAATACTCTGATTGACCTGACCCTAGGATGCCCGCATGAACCCCGTGGACCCAGCCCAAACTGAATTAATGCTTGAGCAGGTGCGCCGCTTTGCACAAACCGAAGTGGCGCCGCACCTGGAGGACTGGGAAGCGGCAGGCGAGTTTCCGCGCAGCATGTACAAGCGCTGGGCCGACTTGGGATGGTTGGCTATGGGCTACCCAGAAGAACTAGGCGGCATTGCCGTGCCCTGGACGCTGCGCAATGCCTTTGGCGTGGCGGCAGCGCGCTACACCGGCAGCGGCGGCTTGCTGGCAAGCCTGGGCAGCAACAGCATCGGCCTGCCGCCCATCATTAACTATGGCAGCGCGGCCTTGAAGCAAGCCATCGTGCCGTCGGTATTGGCAGGCGACAAAATTGCGGCGCTAGGCATTACCGAGCCCGGCGGTGGCTCGGACGTGGCCAATTTGCGCACCACGGCGCGGCGCGAGGGCGATCACTACATCATCAACGGTGAAAAGACCTTTATTACCTCGGGCATGCGCTTTGACTGGATCAGCCTGGCGGTGCGCACCGACGCGGACAACAAAGGCGCAGGCGGTATCTCGATGATCGCAGTGCCGG
>CANFJQ010000015.1 GCA_947447615.1 Comamonadaceae bacterium | reverse complement strand
GCAGCCGGGCCGGCAAAGTAATGCAAGATTTGCGTGCCTGCCTCCAACTCGATCAGACTAGTGAGCGGCTGCCCGTCGCCACGCCCGCCCGGCAGCAAAGCCACTGCGACCGAATACACCCGGCCGTTAGACCCAAAGGCGAGCAAGGTGTCGACACTGCGGCATTCAAAGGTTGCATAGAGCGCATCGCCGGCCTTAAAGGCAAAGCCCGCCGCCTCGTGGCCATGACCGCCGCGTGCGCGCACCCAGCCTTTGTCGCTGACCACCACCGTCACCGGCTCATCGACGATTTTGATTTCGGCCACGGCTTTTTTCTCGGCCTGGATCAGCGTGCGCCGCGCATCGGCAAAGGTTTTGGCATCCGCCTCGATTTCCTTGACCATCAAGCGGCGCAGGCTGGCCGGGTTATCCAAAATATCTTCCAGCTTTTTTTGCTCGTCGCGCAGCTCAGAAAGCTCTTGCTCGATCTTGATGGCCTCCAGACGCGCCAATTGGCGCAGGCGGATTTCCAGGATGTCTTCGGCCTGGCGCTCCGACAGGCGAAAGCGCTCCATCAGCGCACTGCGCGGCTCATCTGACTGGCGGATGATGGCAATCACTTCGTCGATATTGAGCAGCACCAATTGCCGCCCTTCCAGAATATGGATCCGATCGAGCACCTTGCCCAGGCGGTGGCGCGAGCGCCGCTCCACCGTGGTCTGGCGAAACGCAATCCACTCGGTCAGCATCTGGCGGAAAGACTTTTGCGTTGGCCGCCCATCCAGCCCCACCATGGTCAGGTTGATCGGCGCCGAGCTTTCCAAACTGGTATGCGCCAGCAGCGCGGTAATCAGCTCTTGCTGCTCAATGCGGCTGGTCTTGGGCTCGAACACCAAACGCACCGCCGCCTCTTTGCCAGACTCGTCACGCACCAAATCGAGCACCGCCAGCATGCTGGCCTTGAGCTGCAACTGGTCTTGCGACAAGGCTTTTTTACCCGCCTTGACCTTGGGGTTGGTGAGCTCTTCAATCTCTTCAAGCACCCGCTGGCTACTCACACCCGGCGGCAACTCCGTCACCACCAATTGCCACTGGCCGCGCGCCATGTCTTCAATCTTCCAGCGCGCGCGCACCTTGAGCGAGCCGCGCCCAGTGCGGTAGGCATCGGCTATATCGACACTGCTGCTAATGATTTGCCCGCCACCCGGATAGTCCGGGCCGGGCACCAGGGCCAGCAACTCTTCGTCGCTGGTCTTGGGGTTTTTGATAAGGGCGACGCAGGCGTCCGCCACCTCACGCAAATTGTGGCTGGGGATTTCGGTCGCCAGACCTACCGCGATGCCGCTGGCGCCGTTGAGCAGCGCAAACGGCAGGCGCGCTGGCAACTGGCTGGGTTCTTCGGTGGAACCATCGTAATTGGGCACAAAGTCCACCGTGCCTTGGTCGATTTCGTCCAGCAACAGGCTAGTGATTTTGGCCAGCCTCGCTTCGGTATAGCGCATGGCGGCCGCGCCATCACCATCGCGCGAACCGAAATTGCCCTGCCCGTCGATCAGCGGATAGCGCTGCGAAAAGTCCTGCGCCATGCGCACCAACGCGTCATACGCCGCCTGGTCGCCATGCGGATGAAAGCGGCCCAGCACATCGCCCACCACCCGCGCACTCTTGACCGGCTTGGCACCGGTGTTGTTATTGGTGCCGCCAAAGCCCAGCCCCATGCGCGACATGGAGTACAAAATGCGCCGCTGCACCGGCTTTTGCCCGTCGCACACATCGGGCAGCGCACGGCCTTTGACTACCGACAGCGCATATTCCAAATAAGCGCGCTGCGCATAGGTGGCCAAATTGAGCTGGTCATCGCCTTCGGGCGCGGGCAGCAAATCGAGAGTGGTTTGATCGGTCATATCTATTTGTGCAATTTTTTCAAGCTAGCAAGAAGACCCAGCAATTTTTTCGGTAAGCAGTAACTGGCGAGCGAAGGGCTGTGGGGGCTGACGATTTGTGGTACCCCACCATGAGGAAGCCCCCACAGCACTTTGCGCGCCCGATAGAAATAACACGACGCCGAAAAATCAAATATCAATCTCCACCGAATCCCCATGCAACTCCATCAACTCCCGCCGCGCTGCCGCCTCGCCCTTGCCCATCAGCTTGGTAATCAAAGACTCGGTCGCCGCAAAATCAATCGCCCCCAAAGCCACCGGCAACAAACGCCGCGTGTCAGGATTGAGCGTGGTGTCCCATAGTTGCTCAGCGTTCATCTCGCCCAGGCCTTTGAAGCGGCTTATGCTCCAGGCGCCTTCGCGCACGCCTTCTTTGCGCAGCTTGTCCAAAATTGCACCCATCTCGCCCTCGTCCAGCGCATAGGCTTTAGACGCCGGCTTTTTACCCCGCGCCGGGGCATCTACCCTGAAAAGCGGGGGCCGCGCCACATACACATGGCCGGCCTCGATCAGCTTGGGAAAATGCCGGAAAAACAAGGTGAGCAGCAGCACCTGGATATGCGAGCCGTCCACATCGGCATCACTCAAAATGCACACCTTGCCATAGCGCAGGCCGCTGAAATCGGGCGTGTCATCGGGCCCATGTGGGTCCACGCCTATGGCCACTGAAATATCGTGAATCTCGGTGTTGGCAAACAGCCGGTCGCGGTCCACTTCCCAGGTGTTGAGCACTTTGCCCCGCAGCGGCAAGATGGCCTGGTTTTCTTTGTCGCGGCCCATCTTGGCGCTGCCGCCCGCCGAGTCGCCCTCGACCAAAAACACCTCGTTGTAAGCCAGGTCGCGGCTTTCGCAATCGGTCAGCTTGCCGGGCAAAACCGCCACGCCCGAGCTTTTGCGTTTTTCCACTTTTTGCCCCGCACGCTTGCGGGTTTGCGCCGCTTTGATGGCCAGTTCGGCAAGCTTTTTGCCGTAGTCCACATGCTGGTTCAGCCAAAGTTCCAGCGCCGGGCGCACGTAGCCCGACACCAAACGCACCGCGTCACGCGAGTTCAGGCGCTCTTTGATCTGGCCTTGGAACTGCGGGTCTAGCACCTTGGCAGACAGGACATAGCTGGCGCGTGCAAACACGTCTTCGGGCATGAGCTTGACGCCTTTGGGCAACAAGGCATGCATCTCGATAAAGCTTTTGACGGCGTTAAACAAACCATCGCGCAAACCGCTTTCATGCGTGCCGCCCGCGCTGGTAGGAATCAGGTTGACATAGCTCTCGCGCACCGGATGGCCGTCTTCGGTAAAGGCCACGCACCAGGCGGCGCCCTCGCCTTCGGCAAAGCTGTCGTTATTGCTGTCGGCAAAACCCTCGCCCTCGAATAAGGGAATGACCGGATCGCCATTGAGCGACTGCGTCAAGTAGTCGCGCAAGCCGCCTTTGTAGAGCCAGGTCTGGGTTTCTTTGGTTTTTTCGTTCAACAAGGTGACCGTGACACCCGGCATCAGCACGGCTTTGCTGCGCAGCAAGTGCGCCAGGTCGCCCATGGGCAGGGCAGAGGATTCGAAATATTTGCCGTCCGGCCACACGCGCACCGAGGTGCCAGACTTTCGGTCGCCCTCGGCCTGGGTACGGATCGCTAGCTTTTGGGTGACGTCGCCACCCTGAAACACCAAATGGGCTACTGCGCCCTCACGAAAGGAGGTGACCTCCAGGCGCTTGGCCAGGGCATTGGTCACGCTCACCCCCACGCCGTGCAAACCGCCCGAAAAACTATAGGCGCCGCCTTTGCCCTTATCAAACTTGCCGCCCGCATGCAGGCGGGTGAACACCAGTTCGATGACCGGCGCTTTTTCCTCGGGGTGCATGCCAAAGGGAATGCCGCGCCCGTCGTCGTCAATCGTGACCGACCCGTCGGTATGCAAAATGACTTTGATTTTCTTGCCGTGCCCGGCCAAGGCCTCGTCGGCGGCGTTGTCCAGCACTTCCTGGATAACGTGCAGCGGGTTGTCGGTGCGGGTGTACATGCCCGGACGCTGTTTGACCGGCTCCAGTCCTTTAAGGACGCGGATCGAGCCTTCGGAATAGGCATTGGCGGCGGACTTGGCCGAGGCGACAGGGGTGGGGGCTTTGGCTGACATGGGGGGCGATTGTAGTGCGAAAGCCGCAAATTAACTGTATATAAATCCAGTTACTTCGGCGCGCCTGTTGTCACCCTTGCTCCCCTGCCCAACCCGGCTTGCGCCTCTACTTCCCTGCAAATGGCTATATTCAAGCCTATGCAAAACCCTCACGCACCGCAGCCCGTACTGCCACTGTTTCAAGTTCTAGCCTGTGGCGCCGCCATCGTGACCATGTCCATGGGCATACGCCACGGCTTTGGCTTATGGCTACAGCCCATTACGCAGGCCCATGATTGGACGCGCCAAATTTATGGCTTGGCTATGGCCATCCAGAATATTTCATGGGGACTAGCGGGTGTGTTTGTGGGCATGGTGGCCGACCGCTTTGGCGCTTTTCGGGTGCTGATTGCGGGGGGCCTGCTATATGCCATAGGCCTCATTGGGATGGCCTATGCCGATGCGCCTTGGCAATTGATGCTGACTACCGGTGTCACATTGGGTATCGCACAAGCTGGTACGACCTATGCCGTGGTCTACGGCGTGATCGGACGCAATGTGCCAGCCGAACGCCGCTCCTGGGCGATGGGCGTAGCCGCAGCGGCCGGCTCCTTCGGGCAATTCTTGATGGTGCCGATTGAAGGCGGCCTGATAGAGAGCCTGGGCTGGCAAAACGCGCTGGTGGCGCTGGCGGCCATGGCCTTGGTCATACTGCCGCTGGCCCGTGGCCTGCGCGAGCCGGTGTTTGGAGTGGGCGCGGCCCCGCCGCGCGAGCAAAGCATTGTGCAGGCCTTGATGGAAGCCTTTCGTTACCCGAGTTTTCAGTTGCTGATGGCCGGTTATTTTGTCTGCGGCTTTCAGGTGGTGTTTATCGGGGTACACATGCCCAGCTACCTCAAAGATCAGGGCTTGAGCCCCCAGGTTGCCAGCTATGCCCTGGCTTTGGTCGGCTTGTTCAATGTCTTTGGCACCTATATTTCCGGCGCTCTGGGCCAGCGCATGCCCAAGCGCCTGATTCTTTCGTTCATCTATTTCGCCCGCGCCATCGTGATTGCGGTTTTTATCAGCGTGCCGCTATCACCTACAAGCGTCTATATATTTAGCGCGGTGATGGGCTTGCTATGGCTGTCCACGATACCAGCCACGAACGCCACGATTGCGCAGATTTTTGGCGTGGCGCATTTGTCCATGCTCGGCGGCTTTGTGTTTTTGAGCCACCAGATCGGATCTTTTTTAGGCGTGTGGCTGGGCGGCTATTTGTATGACACCACCGGTAGCTACGACGTGGCCTGGTATCTGGCGATTGCCCTGGGTGTGTTCGCCGGTTTGGTCAACCTGCCGATCAAAGAAGCCGCCATTACCCGCAGCCCTGATCTGAGCACTGCGCATTGAAGATGGACGAGCCAGGCAACGCATACCGGCATGCAGGCAAACCGCGCCTCAGCCGCATGCTGCTAGGCATTGCCTTGACCGCCGTGCTCGGCGGGGTGTTTTATTTGTACAGCAATCCGCAGCTCGTGATCATGCTGACAGATCAGTTGTGGGCATGTTTCTAGCACGATCTGTTTCATGCCTATATTTCCGTTAATACAAGCCTCCACCCTATGAATACCGCCATACCGCCCGACTTGCTAGTGGTCATCATCACCGGCGCATCCGACGGCATTGGCGCAGAAATGGCGCGCCAGTTGGCGCAGCGCCATGGCACCAAACTCGGCCTGGTGCTGGCCGCCCGCTCGCCACAAGGTCTGGAAAGCACCGCCGCCCAATGCCGTGGGCTGGGCGCGCATTGCCTGGTGGTGCCGACGGATGTGGCGCAGCAAGACCAGTGCCGCGCGCTGATTGCCAAGGCCGCGGACTACTTCGGGCATATCGACACCTTGGTCAATAACGCGGGGGTTTCGGCCCAGGCCCTGCTCGCCGACGTGCAGGCTGACGATTTGCATTGGTACCAAAGCCTGATGCAAATCAATTTGTGGGGTAGCGTGTGGTGTACCCACGCAGCGCTGCCCTATTTGAAAGTGCGCAAAGGCCGCATCGTGGCGGTATCTTCGCTGGCTGGGCTGATCGGCGTGCCGGGGCGCACCGCCTATAGCGCCACCAAATTTGCCATGACCGGCTTTTTTGAGGCCTTGCGCGCAGAGCTAGTAGGCGCAGGGGTCAGTGTGACCATTGCGTTTCCGGGCGTGGTGCTCACCCGCATCCGCTACCACGGCCTCAACGCCAAGGGCGAGGCGGCAGGTAGCAGTGGCTTGCGCGAGGACAATGCCATGCGCGTGGACCAATGCGTGCGCTTGATCATCGCGGGCATGCAAGCACGCGAACGCGAAGTAGTTATGACGGCTGCGGGCAAGCTCGGACGCTTTCTCAAATTGATTGTGCCCGGCGTGGTGGAGCGCATGGCCCTCAACGCCCTCAAAGACGAAGTTAAACCCCAATGAACCCGCACCATGACGGACCATTGGCGGCGCCGTCACCTTGGCTAGTACGCTGGTCGCACCTGCTGGCACCGCAATCGCGCGTGCTAGATGTGGCCTGCGGCAGCGGGCGGCATTTGCATTACCTGCATGCACTGGGTCACCGTGTCACTGGGCTGGATTTGGATACCAGCGCGGCACAAGCATGGACACCCCAAAGCGAATTGATAGCCGCAGACCTGGAAAACCAAGCTTGGCCGCTCCACGGCAGCCAGGGGCACCGCTTATTTGATGCAGTAGTGGTTGTTAATTACCTCTGGCGCCCCTTGTGGCCGGACCTGTTGGCCAGCTTGGCACCAGAAGGCGTCTTACTTTACGAAACCTTTGCCTGCGGTCAGGAACGTCTTGGCAGGCCGCGCAACCCGGACTTTTTGTTGCAGCCTGGCGAGTTGTTAGCGCGTTGCCAGTCCTTGCAAGTGATCGCTTACGAGTGCGGCCTAGAAGCAGATCCACTGCGTGTAGTGCAGCGCATGGTGGCCAAGCGCTGCGGGCCGGAGGAATTTATTGCATCGCCCGCACCGCTAAAATGAATCGCATCGCCCATGCCGCTGTCGCGGCACTTTTATAGAAGCTTCCCATGCTATCGAATTTTTCACCGATCCGCGGCAGCATTGTTGCCTTGATTACCCCCATGCTGGACGAAGGCGCTGTGGACTATGCGGCCCTCAGACGCCTGATCGATTGGCATATCCAGGAAGGCACCGACTGCATTTGCGTGGTCGGCACCACCGGTGAGTCGCCCACGGTAACGGTGGAAGAACATTGCGAAATCATTCGCGTATCGGTGCAACAAGCGGCAGGCCGGGTGCCCATCATGGCCGGTTGCGGTGCCAACTCCACCAAAGAGGCCATCGAACTGGCCGAGTTTGCCAAATCGGTCGGCGCCAATTGCCAGTTGCAAGTGGTGCCCTATTACAACCGACCTACCCAAGAAGGCTTGTTCCAGCACTTCAGTGCCATCGCCCGCGCAGTGGACTTGCCGATGGTGCTCTACAACGTACCCGGACGCACCGTTGCCGATATGGCGCACGACACGGTATTGCGCCTGGCCCAAGTGCCCGGCATCGTGGGCATCAAAGAAGCTACCGGCAATATCGAGCGGGCGCAATGGCTGATCAAAGAGGCGCCCCCAGGCTTTGCGATTTACTCCGGCGACGACCCCACCGCCGTGGCCTTGATGCTCTGTGGCGGTCACGGCAATGTCAGCGTCACGGCCAATATCGCGCCGCGCCTGATGCATGAATTGTGTGACGCTGCGCTGGCGGGCAATCCGCGCGCAGCGATGGACATTCAAAACCGCCTACTGCCCCTGCACAAAGGCTTGTTTGTAGAGGCCAACCCGATCCCTGTCAAATGGGCGGCGGCGCGCATGGGCTTGTGCAACCCCGCCATCCGTTTGCCCTTGACCCCGCTAAGCGAACCCATGCGCCCGGCGTTGGAAAATTTACTCCAGTCCACTGGACTCATTTGATTTTCGCTACCAAAGGCTTATTTGTGAAACCCATCTTTCCCCTCGCCCTACTTGTCGCAGCCCTCAGTCTGGGCGGCTGTTCGATTTTGGAAGGCAGCAAAGTGGACTACAAGTCCGCCAGTCGGCCCACAAAATTGGAAGTTCCTCCAGACTTGACCCAACTTAGTAAGGAAACGCGGTATGCCGTGGTCAATGGCGCCGTATCCGCGTCTGGATCCCAAGCGGCTGGCGTTGCCAATGGTGCGGTTACCATGGCGCCTTTGGCGTTAAGCGATATCCGCATGGAACGCAATGGCAATCAGCGCTGGCTGGTGGTCAAGCGCCCCCCCGAGGCGCTGTGGGGCCCCCTCAAAGATTTTTGGCAGGAAAACGGCTTCCCCATGGCTTCCGAACTTTCTGATGTGGGCATTATGGAAACCGAGTGGGTGGATAACAAGGCGCGTATTCCACAGGACTTTATCCGCAGCGCGCTGTCCAAAGTATTCGAAAACATGTACTCGAGCCCCGAGCGGCGCAAGTTTCGAGCGCGATTGGAACGCAATGCCAATGGTGAGACGGAAATTTTCATTAGCTACCGCAGCATGGTAGAGGTCTATACCACCGAGCGCTCCAACACAACCGCCTGGCAGGCCGGTCCTACGGATCCCGAAACCGAAGCCGAGTACCTAGGCCTTTTGATGCGTAAGCTGGGCTTGACTACCGCCCAAGCGACCGCCGCAGCGGCGCCCGAAGCGCCCAAAGCTGCTGCTGTGGTCATGAATTCTGGAGCGGCCGATTCCTACGTGCAACTAAGCGAAACATTCGACCGCGCTTGGCGCCGCGTTGGGCTTACCCTGGACCGGTCCGGCTTTACCGTAGAGGATCGCGATCGCAGCAAAGGCCTGTATTTTGTGCGTTATGCCTATAAAGCGCCGGATGCTGACAGCGGGATCATGAAAAAGATCATGAATTTCAAATGGGGCACCGATACCAAAGATACCGCACTGAAGTACCAGATTGAAGTGAAAGCGGCGGAGGCGAAGAGCACAGTAAAAGTGCTAGACAGCAAGGGACTGCCGGATAACACCGAGGCAGGACGCGCGATTTTGAAATTGCTTGCTAACGACCTGAAATAAAGCGGCTTTTTGGCCGTATATGCGGTCAATAAAAATGACAGGCGAAAAAAAACCACCTTGCGGTGGTTTTTTTTCGTCCGAGTAAAAAATTACTTGGAAGCTTCCGACGCCGGAGCAGCAGGAGCAGCAGCAGATGCGTCTGCAGCGGGTGCAGCAGCAGGTGCGGGAGCAGCAGCAGGAGCAGCTTCTTCTTTTTTACCGCAAGCGGCCAAAGCAGCAGCAGCGATAACGGCGGCCAAAACGAGTGATTTGTTCATGATATGAATGTAAATGAGTTAACGAAACAATTTCCGGAAATTGCTCAGGCAGCGGACTACCCGAACCCCGACAAAAAGCATTCGATCTCTTTTCGCCAGAGCCCATAATTATACAAGATCAGATTCGGGTAAACCCTTTACGCCATTGGGGGCGCACCACGAAAGTGCTGTTTTTATCGACTTTCTGGGGAAAAAGCATACTTTCTTGACTTACTCAAGTGCTTGCAGCCAGCCGCTGTCCAGCCACTGGCCCAGCAGGTCCGCCGCCCCCGGACTCAGACGGGAACACTGCCGGGCGTCCAAAAAATGCTGGTCAGCGAGTTGGCGCACCAATTGCGCATCCCTTCCTGAGGCAGTAAAACTCTCGCCATTGATAAACACATGTTGCGCGTCGTAAAGCATGCGCGTGCCCCGATCTAAACAAACGCCCTTGCGCAAACCGGCAGCCGATTCCTGCGGCGCAAACCAGACCGCAGCGGGCGGCTCGCTCAGCTGCTCGCCCAAAGTGCGCGCCAATAATTGCGGATCGCGCAAAGCCGTATGTAATGCCTCCTGTGCAAACGCCTGGAGATCGAAGGGGATTTGCGCGGGATGTGCGGCGGCGGCCTGGCCGGGATCGCGGTAGCGCTTTCTTGGCATGGCATCAGCGAGTTGTTCCGCCATGCCCTGCAACAAGGACTGCGCCAACTCCACTTGGTCGGGCGCGCGAAAGCCGATGGAGTAGGTCATGCACTCGCCCTGCGCCTCGCCGTCGTGGGCGTAGCGGGGCGGCAGGTACAGCATGTCCCCGGCCTCCAGCAAAAATTCCTGCTCTGGCTGGAAATCTGCCAGGATTTTTAAAGGCATGCCGTCTTGGAGCGTCAAGTCTTTCTGACGCCCTATGCGCCAGCGGCGCTGCCCGTGGGCCTGCAATAAAAACACGTCGTAGCTATCGAAATGCGGCCCTACGCCTGCGCCGTCGCTGGCGTAACTGATCATGACATCGTCCAAGCGCGCGTCCGGCACAAAGCGAAATTGTTCGCGCAAGGCCTGCACGCGCGCATCGAACAAGTCCACGCTTTGGACCAGCAGCGTCCAGCCCGGTTTTTTAAAAGGCGGCAGGCTGCGCCGGGCAAAAGGGCCGTGGCGCAAGGTCCAAGGCCGCTTGGCCGCTGCGCCCTGCTGGATCACCAGGCGCGATTGCACATCGTCTCGGGCCGCCAGGTCCAGCAGTTCGGTGCGCTCTAGCAAGGGCTGCATGCCGGGTATCGCCTGACGGATGAGCAAGGGCTTTTTATGCCAATAGCGCTTCATGAACTGCGCCGGTGACAAACCGCCTAAAAGCGCTAAGGGCTGATCAACTTGCATGGGGGATCCTTGGTGAAGCGGAGTAAACAGAAACTGCGACAATTGTCGGATGGAAATCACATCACACTGCGTCGTCGCGCTGACCTGGGTTTTAAGCGACACCCTGGGCGAGGAAATGGACGTTTTAGACGAGCCGGTCGAGTTTTTGGTCGGCGGCAAAGATTTACTCCCTGCCATCGAAGAAGCGCTGCAAGGCCACGAAGTCGGTGCTACGGTGCAATTGCAAATCGAGCCGGAACAGGCCTTTGGCGACTTTAATGAGCAACTGCTGTTTCTAGAGCCTAGGCACTTTTTCCCGGCGGAACTGGAAGTCGGGCTGACCATCGAAGGCTCGGCACTTCCGGCCGGTTGCCACCCGGATGCCCCACGCGAGGCGCTGTACACCGTGACCGACATTTACCCAGAACATGTGGTGCTGGACGCCAACCACCCGCTGGCTGGCATCGCAATCCGCTTGCGCATGCGGGTGGAGTCCGTACGTGAAGCCAGCGACGAGGAAGTCCAACGCGGCACCACCGGTACCGGCTTTTTTCGCATCGAAGCGCTGGCTGATCCGATATCCGGGCAACGCACCTTGCACTAAATAAACAGTTATTTTTTGCCGGTCGAGCCGTAGCCGCCCTCACCGCGCTCAGACTCCGGGAAGGCTTCCACGATATTGAATTGCGCCTGCACCACCGGCACGATGACCAATTGGGCAATACGCTCCATGGGTTCGATGACAAAAGGCACGGTGCTGCGATTCCAGGCGCTCACCATGAGCTGGCCCTGGTAATCGCTGTCAATCAAACCCACTAAATTGCCCAGCACGATGCCGTGTTTGTGGCCAAGCCCTGAGCGCGGCAGGATCAGGGCCGCGTAGGCCGGGTCCTTCAGGTACATGGCCATGCCGGTGGGCACCAGCTGCCAGGCATTGGGCGCGAGTGTCAGCGGCGCGTCCAGGCAGGCGCGCAAATCCAGCCCGGCGCTGCCCGGTGTAGCGTAGGCGGGCAACTGATCGACCAGTCGCGGATCGAGAATTTTGACGTCGATATGCATAGGGGAATAAAGTAATAAAAGGGGAAAGTGAGCGCTCGCGGTATCAGGCCGCGCCAGACACCGGCAAGCGCTTTGCAATCTCGGCTACCAGCATGCGCGCCAGCGCCTGCTTGGAATTGCGTGGCATTTCTAGCGTGCCCTGTGCGTCGATCAGCAGCAAAGCATTGTCGTCCTGCCCGAATGTGGCTGGGCCGATATTGCCCACCAGCAAAGGCACTCCCTTACGCAAGCGCTTGGCTGTGGCCTGGGCTTCTAGATCCTGGCTTTCGGCCGCAAAGCCGACGCAGTACAAGGCGCCGCTGCGGGCGCGTTCGGACGCGGCGATAGCGGCCAAGATGTCCGGGTTTTCCACAAAAGCAAGGCTGGGCACCTGGCCATCGCCTTGTTTCTTTATTTTTTGCGTTTGCGCGCTGGCAGGGCGCCAGTCGGCGACGGCAGCGGTGGCGATAAACACATCGGCCTGGTCTGCATGCGCGCGGCAAGCCGCGTCCATCTCCAGCGCGGAGCGCACGTTGATGCGCCGCACCCCACGCGGCCCATCCAAGTGGATTGGCCCGGCCACCAGGGTGACATCCGCACCCGCGTCGCGCGCCGCGCGGGCCACGGCAAATCCCATTTTCCCACTGGACAAATTGGTGATACCGCGCACCGGGTCGATGGCTTCGTAAGTGGGGCCCGCAGAAATAAGTACACGGCGCCCGGACAAAACTTGAGGCTGAAAGTGCGCGATCAGGTCTTCCAGCAATTCTTCGGGCTCCAGCATGCGGCCGTCGCCGGTTTCGCCGCACGCCTGGTCGCCCTCGCCCACGCCCAGCACATGTGCGCCATCGGCGCGCAATTGCGCCATATTGCGCTGCGTGGCCGGGTGCGCCCACATCTCGCGGTTCATCGCCGGGGCCAGCAGCAAGGGCACGCGCTCCAAGGGGCGCGCCAGGCACATCAGGCTGAGTAAATCATCCGCGCGGCCATGCAAGAGCTTGGCCATGAAATCGGCGCTTGCTGGCGCCACTAAAATCGCATCGGCCTCGCGGCTGAGGTTGATATGCGCCATATTGTTGGGCTCGCGCGCATCCCACTGGGATACATAGACAGTGCGGTTGCTCAGGGCCTGCATGGTCACCGGCGTGATGAATTGGGCAGCCGCCTCGGTCATTACCACCTGCACCTTCGCCCCCTCTTTGACCAGCAGGCGACACAAATATGCGGCCTTATAACAAGCAACCCCGCCGGTCAGGCCCAAAACAATGTGTTTACCGTTCAAATCCATGCGTTTTCGCCCCGTTATGCACTGCCCCAATCGTGGCAGCAGCTTCAAAGCGCAATGTAGCAGACACCTATAATCGCGCCTTACCAGCTTACCGAACCACTGGGTTCGCACTCTGACATGACCAAATTTGTCTTCGTCACCGGTGGTGTGGTGTCTTCCCTGGGCAAGGGAATTGCATCGGCCTCCCTCGCCGCGCTTCTTGAGTCGCGGGGCCTGACAGTCACCCTCATCAAGCTGGACCCTTACCTCAATGTAGACCCGGGCACTATGTCGCCGCTGCAGCATGGCGAGGTTTTCGTGACCGATGACGGTGCCGAAACCGATCTGGACCTGGGCCACTATGAGCGTTTTGTGGAAACGCGCATGCGCAAGTCCAATAATTTCACCACTGGGCAAATTTATAAAAGCGTATTAGACAAAGAACGCCGTGGTGACTACCTGGGCAAGACGGTGCAGGTGATTCCGCATGTGACCAATGAAATCCAAGAGTTTGTGAAGCGTGGCGCCCGTTTGGGCGAGCCCGATGCGGTAGATGTGGCGATTGTGGAAATTGGTGGCACCGTGGGTGACATCGAGTCCCTGCCCTTTTTGGAAGCCGTGCGCCAAATGAGCCTGCAAATGGGTCCCAACCACAGCGCCTTTGTCCACTTGAGCTATGTGCCGTGGATCGCCGCTGCCGGTGAGCTCAAAACCAAACCCACCCAACACACCGCCAAGCAATTGCGCGAGATAGGTATCCAGGCGGACGCCTTGGTGTGCCGCGCAGATCGGCCTATTCCCGACGAAGAGCGCCAGAAAATATCCTTATTTTCCAACGTGCCCGTCTGGGGCGTGATTTCCATGTGGGACGTAGATACGATTTATAAAGTGCCGCGCATGTTGCATGAGCAAGGCCTGGATGGCCTGATTTGTGACAAGCTGCGCCTCAATACGCCGCCCGCCAAACTCCAGCGCTGGGACGACTTGGTGTATGAGACTGAGCACCCGGAAGGCGAAGTCGCCATTGCCATGGTCGGCAAATATGTGGATCTGTCGGACAGCTATAAATCGCTCAACGAAGCCTTGCGCCATGCCGGTATGAAGAACCATGTAAAGGTAAAAATCCATTACATCGATTCGGAAACTATTAATGCGGAAACCCTGCCGCAGTTGGCCAAATTTGATGCGGTGCTGGTGCCCGGCGGCTTTGGCAAGCGCGGCATCGAAGGCAAGATCAGCGCGGCGCGTTTTGCCCGCGAAAACAAAGTGCCTTATCTGGGTATTTGCCTGGGCATGCAGGTGGCGACTATCGAATTTGCACGCCATGTGGCCGGTCTGGCAGACGCCAATAGCACCGAGTTTGACCCCGACAGCCCCAACCCCGTGATTGCGCTAATTACCGAGTGGAAAGACAAAGACGGCACCATCCAAACCCGCGACCATAACTCGGACATGGGCGGCACCATGCGGCTGGGCGCGCAAAGCTCGGACGTGGCCAAGAACACGATTGCACACCTGATTTACGGCGACGTGGTCACTGAGCGCCACCGCCATCGCTATGAAGCCAATGTGCATTTCCTGGAACGTTTGCGCGCTGCCGGTCTGGTGATTTCGGCGCTGACACAACGTGAGCAACTCACCGAAATGGTAGAGCTGCCGCAAAGCGTGCACCCTTGGTTTGTGGGCGTGCAGTTCCACCCGGAATTCAAGTCCACCCCTTGGAACGGTCATCCTTTGTTTAATGCGTTTATCAAAGCGGCGCTGGACCACCAACGCGATGGCAAAAACCTCAAGGTGGCTGCGTGAAGCTATGCGGCTTTGATGTTGGGCTGGAGCAGCCCTTTTTCTTAATTGCTGGGCCTTGCGTGATTGAGTCCGAGCAATTGCAAATGGACACCGCGGGCACGCTCAAAGACATTTGCACAAGTCTGGGCATTCCCTTTATTTTCAAAAGCAGTTTTGACAAGGCCAACCGCTCCAGCGGCAACACGTTTCGCGGACCTGGCATCGACAAAGGCCTGGAGATTTTGGCCAAAGTCAAACGCGAATTGCAAGTGCCGGTGCTCACTGACATCCACAGCGAAGACCAGATTGCCCAAGTCAGCAGCGTGGTCGATGTGCTGCAAACCCCGGCGTTTTTGTGCCGCCAGACCGATTTCATCCGCGCCGTGGCCCAGTCGGGCAAACCGGTGAATATTAAAAAAGGCCAGTTTCTGGCGCCGGGTGACATGAAAAATGTCATCGATAAAGCGCGCGCTGCGGCGCGTGAAGCCGGCCTCGAAGAAGACAACTTTATGGCCTGCGAACGCGGCGCCAGCTTTGGCTACAACAACTTGGTCAGCGATATGCGCAGCCTGGCCATCATGCGCAATACCAGCGCGCCGGTGGTGTTTGATGCCACCCATTCGGTGCAATTGCCTGGCGGGCAAGGCACGAGTAGCGGTGGGCAGCGCGAGATGGTGCCGGTACTGGCCCGCGCAGCCGTCGCGGTCGGCGTGGCGGGCTTGTTCATGGAGACGCATCCGAACCCGGCGCAAGCCATGAGCGATGGCCCCAATGCCGTGCCGCTGCACCATATGAAGGCTTTGCTGGAAACCTTGCTGGCGCTGGACGCTGTGACCAAGCGCGCCGGTTTTCTTGAAAACCATTTCAACTAAAGACGCTATGGCCTACGGATACATCATTGTGGATATGCAGATCACCGACATGGAGCAGTACAAACAGTACATGGCCTCGGCCCCCGAATCGGTAGCGCAGGCAGGCGGCGAATATTTGGCGCGTGGCGGCGCGCTCGAAGTGATGGAAGGCGGTTGGAAGCCCGGACGCATGGCCCTGCTGCGCTTTCCCAGTTTTACAGCGGCCAGAGATTGGTACCACGGCGAGATGTATGCCCGCGCGCGCGCGCAGCGCGCCGGTGCCACCCAGTTTTTTAACATGGTTTTACTTGAGGGCGTAGCCGCCCCGGTGTGACTATTTTTTTGCAAGGAAGAAGATGAGCGCGATTGTGGATATTGTGGGTCGGGAAATTTTGGATAGCCGTGGCAACCCGACGGTAGAGTGTGATGTGCTGCTGGAGTCCGGCACCATGGGCCGCGCGGCGGTACCCTCGGGCGCATCTACAGGTTCGCGCGAAGCGATTGAGCTGCGCGACGGCGACAAGCTGCGCTACCTGGGCAAGGGCGTGCTCAAAGCCGTGGACCATATCAACAACGAAATATCCGAAGCGATTCTCGGCTTAGATGCATCTGAGCAAGCTTTTTTAGACAAGACTCTGATCGATCTGGATGGCACTGAGAACAAAAGCCGCTTGGGCGCTAACGCGATGTTGGCTGTGTCCATGGCAGTAGCCCGCGCCGCGGCCGAAGAAGCCGGTCTGCCGTTGTACCGCTACTTTGGCGGCATGGCGGCTGTGCAAATGCCGGTACCCATGATGAATGTGGTCAACGGTGGCGCGCATGCCAATAACAACCTGGACTTGCAGGAGCTGATGATTATTCCGGTAGGTGCATCGACCTTCAAAGACGCTTTGCGCTACGGGGCCGAAGTGTTCCACGCGCTCAAGAAAATTTTGCACGACAAAGGTATGAGCGTGGCCGTGGGTGACGAAGGCGGCTTTGCCCCTAACGTGCCGGGCCATGAAGCCGCTATCCAGATGATTTTGGAAGCGATTGAAAAAGCCGGTTATGTGGCAGGTGAGCAAATTGCCTTGGGCCTGGACTGCGCCGCCTCGGAGTTTTACAAAGACGGCAAATACGAACTCGCTGGCGAAGGCCTGAGCCTGGACGCGCAGCAATGGACCGATATGCTCGCCACCTGGGTGGACAAATACCCCATCATCAGCATCGAGGATGGCATGGCCGAAGGCGACTGGGATGGCTGGAAACTGCTAACTGACCGCCTAGGTAAAAAAGTACAAATCGTGGGCGATGACTTGTTTGTTACCAACACCAAGATTTTGAAAGAAGGTATTGACAAAGGCATCGCCAACTCGATTCTGATCAAGATCAATCAGATCGGTACGCTGACCGAAACGTTTGCCGCTATCGAAATGGCCAAGCGCGCTGGTTACACCGCCGTCATCAGCCACCGCTCCGGCGAGACGGAGGACACCACAATTGCAGATATCGCCGTGGGCACCAATGCCGGGCAAATTAAAACCGGTTCGCTCAGCCGTTCGGACCGCATGGCCAAGTACAACCAGTTGCTGCGCATCGAAGAAGACTTGGGCGAAGTGGCGGTCTACCCCGGCCGCTCGGCGTTTTACAACCTGCGGTAAACCTAGCCTATTGCAATGAAGCTGCGCCTGGTTCCTGTTGCCTTGTTAGTCCTGCTGCTGGTCTTGCAGGGGCAGCTGTGGTTCGGGCGCGGCAGCATTCCGAATGTGGCGCGGCTTAACGAAGAACTGAATGCGCAAAAGCAAAGCAATGCGCGTGCAGAGCAGATCAACCAGCGCATGGAAGCGGAGATTCGCGATCTGCGCGAGGGACTGGAAATCGTCGAAGAAAAAGCCCGCTCGGAATTGGGCATGGTCAAACCCAATGAAATTTTTGTGCAAGTGGTTAAGTAAGGCCAATTGGCACCCATTGGCTACAGGCCCATGGCACAGCCTTTGAAAATTGCGGTACTCGGTGCCGAGTGCACTGGTAAATCCAGCTTGGTGGCAAAGCTACAAGCCCATTGGCAAGCCCGAGGCGCGCAGGTAGTTGTCGTACATGAAGTGCTGCGTATTTGGTGTGATGAGCATGGACGCACGCCGTTAGCCCATGAGCAAAAAGCAATTGCGCAGGCCCAGGCAGGATTGGCTGAAAGCGCGCCAGACGCTGATTACCTGATCACCGATACCAGCCCGCTCATGACCGCCATCTATAGCGATGTGCTGTTTCAAGACCCGTCGCTCTACCCTTTTGCGCTAAGCCACCAGCGCATCTACCAACAGACCTTGGTGGCGGGACTAGACCTGCCCTGGCAGGCTGACGGCATTCAGCGCGATGGGCCAGCTATGCGTGAACGGATCGATGCGCGATTGCGCGAAGTCTTGCAGCGCCAGGGCGTGGGTTTCAGTATGGTGTACGGACATGGTCCGCAGCGCTTGGCGGGGGCACTGGCGGTGTTGGAGCCCGGCGCATCCACCATGCCGCAAGCAAGAAGCAATTGGCGTTGGCTATGTGACAAGTGCTCGGACGCCGACTGCGAGCACCGTCTGTTTAGCGACTTACAAGCGACTGCGATGCGCTGAAAGCCTTGCGCTTATCCAGCGCGCAGATCATGGGGTGCGGATCGTTTCGCACAGATCAATGCGCGCTCGTACCCGGTGCCGCCTGGCGCGTGGGATCGACAAACAATTGTGCCGTGTCCACCGGGTCAAAGCGGTATTGCACGCCACAAAATTCGCACGCTACTTCCAGTTCGCCGCGCTCTTCGATCACGCTATGGGCTTCGTCCGCACCCAGCGACACAATCATGCGCGCCACCCGCTCGCGGCTGCAACTGCATGCAAAGCGCGGGCCTGTCGCACCTTGTAAAGGTTCAAAGCGCGTCAAGGATTCTTCCCAAAACAAGCGGCGCAAAATCGTTTCGGCATCTAAGCTCAGTAGTTCTTCAGACTTGAGGGTTTTGGCCAGTATGGCGATGCGTTGGTAATCCTCATCGCGGCCAATCGCGTCTTCGTTTTCCCGGCTGACCATGCTGCCTTCCAGATTGCCAGCGCCTTGCACCGGCAGGCGCTGAATCAGCAAGCCTGCAGCCATAGTGGCATCAGCTGCCAGCACCAGCGTAGTATCGAGTTGCTCGCTCTGCAACATATAGTGTTCCAGCACGTCGGACAAATGCTCTATCGGCTGACCGTGATCGTCAAACAAAGGCACCACGCCCTGATAAGGCTGCTGGCCAGGAAACTTGGTTTTGGGATCCAGCGTAATCGCGCAGCGGCCCTGGTTGTGCGCGTTGACCATATGGCTCAAACTAGCCGCATCGGGTAGCACGCCAATCAGCGTTGCGGTGGCGCGCAAAGCCAAGTCAGGCTGCACTTCCACCACGGCTAACTTGACCGGCCCATCGCCCATGATCTGCATGGTGAGAGATCCGTCAAACTTGATATTGGACTGCATGAGCGTGGCCGCTGCCGTCATCTGGCCTAGCATGTCACGCAGCGGCACCGGGTAAGCGCCGTGCTGGGTGTTGGAGGCGCGTCGGCGCAATATCTCCGTCCAGGTGTCAGTCAACTGCACCAGCATGCCGCGCACCGGCATGCCATCAAAAATAAATTTATGCAATTGGGACAATATAGGCTCCGGAAAATGTCTGGCCGGTCGGACCGGGTATGCGCAAATGCAAAGACTTAGGCAATTTTGTTGAATGAAGCTTTGTAACGCAAAGCATTCTCGATGTAATGCTCGGCTGTCAGGCGCATGCCTTGTATTTGCTCGGGGCTCAGATTGCGCACCACTTTTGCAGGGCTGCCCATGATGACGGAGCCCTCGGGGAAGGATTTGCCTTCGGTCACCAGCGAACCTGCGCCGACCAGGCAGTTCTTGCCGATCTTGGCGTTGTTAAGAATGATGGCGCCCATGCCGATCAGGCTTCCATCACCAATCGTGCAACCGTGCAGCATGACCTTGTGCCCCACGGTCACGTAGTTGCCGATGGTCAGCGGTACGCCAAAGTCCGCATGCAGCACGCTGGCGTCCTGCACATTGCTGCCCTCGCCGATATGGATGTGCTCGGTATCGCCCCGCACGACCACAGCAAACCAGATGCTGCTGTGCTCGCCCATCTGCACATTGCCCATGACCTGGGCGCTGTCGGCCACATAGGCCGAGTCGGGGATGGTAGGACTGATCTGATCGAGTTCGTAAACGGCCACGAGAATTCCTAAAAAGGGTTGCAAGGTACCTAGAATTGTAGGGATGGAACTTCGCGCACTCGCCCTGGCCGCATTTACGCTGGCCGACCCTGGCCAAAAGGCGGCAGCAGTGCGGACTTTGGCAGCGCAGGCTGGGGCACTGGCTTGCGACGTGGCGGCGGTTTTTAGCGCACCCGCGGGGCCAGGCCGACCGGACCGCCCGCTGCTGATTCACCCCCGCGCCGTGCCCAAGCGCTCGCCCCATACCGTGGCCGGGCATGCGGCTTTGGTGCACTCTATCGCGCATATCGAATTTAATGCGATCAACCTGGCGCTCGATGCTGCCTGGCGTTTTGCCGGACAGCCCGATGCTTATTACCGCGATTGGGTGAAGGTCGCCGGTGAGGAGGCGCTGCATTTTTCGTTGCTGCAAGACCATTTGGGCAGCCTGGGGTTTGGCTATGGCGACTTCGACGCCCACGATGGGCTGTGGACCATATGCGTCGCTACCGAGTGCGATGTGTTGGCCCGTATGGCGCTGGTACCGCGCACCCTGGAGGCCCGCGGCCTGGACGCCACCCCGCTCATTCAAGCCAAGCTGCGCAACTTGCCTTATGCCTATGCCCAAGAGGCAGTCCTGATTTTGGACCGTATCCTGGTCGACGAAGTGGGCCACGTGGCAATCGGTAACCACTGGTTCCATACCCTATGCCGGGAACGTGGCGTGCAGGCTGAAGCCTTTTACCGCGATGCTGCGCTCTTGTACAAAGCGCCGACCCTAAAGCCGCCGTTTAACTTTGCCGCGCGCCGCGCCGCCGGGTTTACTGAAGCCGAGTTGGCGGCATTGCCGGTATGAGCGCAGCCCGACTACTGTTCGCTGTGCATTGGCTGGTGTGCGCGCAACTTCTAGTGGGTACGGAGGCGCAATCCTGGTCGCCTTTCGAACGAAAAACTTTGTATGAAGAGGTGGAGCTTTCGGCCTCGGAAGCCAAAAAAGTGCAATATGCCGCCGGCTGGTCCACGCAATCGGATACCGAGCTATTGGTAGAGATAAAAAACAATTTGCCCGGACCGCTGGCCTGCCACGGCGCTACCGTTCATTTAATCAGCGGCGCAACCGTGAGTAAAAGCTTTCTACCCCGCCTCTATGTCCCCAACGCCGCGAGCCGCCAGGGCGCCGTAGGGGGTGTGAAAAAAGGCCAAATGAAGGATTTTTCCGTCCTCTGCCATTGTTGGAAAAAGCCGGGCGACACCGCCTGCGGTAACCCCAGCAGCAAGTAAGCGCTGTCTGCGGTTAAACACCTGATCAGACTAGCAAAGGGCTTGCACGCAAGCGGGCACGACACCAAGGTGTACGCGCAGCGACACTGCGCTTGAAAGCCAAACGGCTTTTGTGTTTATGCGGCCAGCTTGGCCAGAGGCAATAAGCGCTCTTCCAAGTGCCGCACGAAGCGTGAGGTATCAAACAACACGCCTTCGCTGCGCACTATTTGCAATTGGGCGCGCAGCCGATTCATTTCTGCGGGGTCGTTTGCAAGGGCCACGGCTTTTTCCTCGTAGTCCTTGAGGTTATAGGTAATCAATGATTCCATTTTTGCCGCCGTCAGCAAAGCGCCCGCCATACGCGAGGCAAAGCTGCGCCCGGTCAGGGTCAGCAGGGGTAAGCCCATCCACAGCGCATCGTTGGCGGTAGTGCCGGCGTTAAAGGGGAAGCTATCGAGGAACAAGTCTGCCACCTGGTAGCGGGCCAGGTAATTTTCGGGCGACAGGCGCGGGCCGAACACTAGGCGCTTAGGATCAATTTTGCGGGCTTTGGCCTCTTTCTTTAAGTTGGCCTCGGACCATTGGTTATCGGCCAGCAACAAGAGGACGCTGCCCGGCACGCGACGCAAAATATTCATCCAGGCGTCAAACACATCCGGCGTGTATTTGTAGTTGTTATTAAAGGTGCAAAACACAAAGCCTTCGGGCGGCAAATTGCAATCGGCGCGTCCTGGTTTGGGCCCGACGTTGCGCTTGCGGTCGCTGACCTGGTAGACATCGGGCATGTATATCGGGCGCTCGGAATAGTTGAGCGCCTCGTTTTCGGGTGTCAAAAATTTATCTGCGATGACGTAGTCGATTGACGGTAAGCCTGTAGTGGCTGGCAATCCCAAATAAGTGATTTGCACGGGCGCGGGCCGGTAAGCCAGCATATTGGCGCGCGCGCCCGCTGTCTGGCCTTGCAAGTCAACCAAAATATCTATCTCGTCGCGGCGAATTAGTTGCGCCGCTTCCACATCCGACATGGAGTGAATTTTGGTGAATTTATCCATGGCGTTGATGACACGCTGGCGCATGGGCGAACCGTCCTCCGGACTCCAGCAATAGCCATAGACCTCAAACTTTTCGCGGTCATGCAGCTCAAATAATTCCACCGTGAGCAGGGACACGGGGTGCAAGCAGAAGTCACCCGAAGCGTAGCCGATCCGGATTTTGCGATGGCCATACCCATTGGGGTTGGATAAGTTGGGCACGTCAGAGTTCAGCTTGTTCTTGACGTAGCGGCGCGCGGCCGCCAACTGGGATTGCGGATCGTCTGAAATACTAAGCATGGACAAGGCCGAGGTGGCGTCCTGCATGAATTTGCGGCTGACCTTGGGCAGCGGTATGTAGGTAGGCCATACACATTGTTTTTGGCGCAGCGATACCCAATGGTGCAACACATCGACCTGCTCGGGCTCAATCGCCAGGCTCTTGGTCAAAACCACCGAGGCCTCGTCCAAACGTTTGTTGATTTCCAGTACCCGGCCCATCTGATTCAGCGCCATAACCACCAAGGGTTTGTTGTTTGGGTCTTGCGGCGACACATGGTCAATCACCCAGCGCCACTCGGTGAGGGCCTCTTCAATCTTGCCCTGGCCTTCGAGCAAGGTACCTAAGTTGACACGCGGCTGTACAAAACCAGGCGCCAGGCGGATGGCTTCGCGGTAAGCCGCTTCTGAACCGGCAATGTCTTTTTCCAAGCTGAGCGTAGCGCCCAGATTGAACTGGATCACATGGTTGAACTGAGAGGTGTTGCGCGACAACCACGTGCGGTACAAAACCGCTGCCAAGGGGCGCTTTCCCGCGGCATCCAGGCGCGAGGCGGCGTCGATCAGTGCAGAAAATTCCAGGCTGCCTTGCCAGGCTTGATGGATCCAGTCAGCGAAGTTTTCAAGAGCGTTCAATGCGTGTTTCTCCTAGCGGCTGTGCAGTCCGAGATTCTCAAAGTTTGGTTAGGTTTTCCGCCCACTGCGGAAATTTGCGGTAGTAGGCGTGAAATGAGGTGCCCATACTGGCGAAATTCAAATTATGCATTTGCCCCAACACCTGTAGGCTTTTGGCGGTATGAATGCCAATATGGCCATTGCGCGGCGCGGCGTACCACCAGTTCAAACGTTCTTTGTCCTTGATTAATCCGTCCGAGATACCGGTCGAGAAAAAAACCATGGAATCCTGGCCTTCGAGCAATTTAGAGATATTTTCCATCATCCCATGCGGATCCGGTACATGCTCAAATACTTCAAAGGCGGTAATAAAGTTGAAGGTACCCAGGTCCGACAAGCGCGTATTATTTTTAGGAAACGGATCGTAAGAAACCGATTGCCACTGCGCGCCACTGAGCAATTGCGCTAGTCTGCCATTACCTCCGCCATAATCCAAGTGCCTAATGTGCATGCGGTATGCACCGAAAAAATTATTTAGCATCACTGCATTTTCTTGCTGCCGCTTATCCAGATAATCCGGATCTACCTTGATATAGTCATCGTTATAGATTTTTTCCAGAAAATCCTGGTCGGTCCAGGAAGCAAACTCCGGCGCGAAAGTGTAATTACAGCTACAGCACCGTGCATAATAAACCGCGTGGCCGGAAAGGGGCAAAAACTGGCCCCGATACTCTTCGCAGCTCTTATTGAAATCGACCACGTCATAAAGTGGCGCTGCTTGGCCACACACGAGGCATTTATAAGTATTCATGGTTGTCATTTTCTGTGCATTGTTTGCCCGCTTAGCGGCCAATCGCTGAGACATGCTTACGCCCAAAGAGTATGCCGCAATTTGATATCAGCGCCACGCCTTGCGCTAAAGGGCCAATGGTAGGCGGTGGACCCACACAGTCTGGTAACTTTGCCCAATCGTGGCGCCTTGGTCAAGCGTAAACATGAATAAATGCAACAATAACTGGAATTCAGGCTAGGTATAGGCAATCACCAAGGAGAAAATTCATCGGGACGGTTAAGATAAATTCCATACAATTGGCTTTACCGTTGACGATCGCCATCTCTGCGTTTAATTTCTATATTTTAAATCGTTACATTAATGAGTTTAATACCCAGTTTTATGGTGGTGCGGCAGCTTGCGTTGGGGGACGTCTTACTTGCTACGCCGATTATCCGGCAGCTTTATCAGGATTACGCCGGGCAATGCGAAATCGACGTACTGACCATGAAGCCAGAGATATTTGAAAACAATCCCTACGTACGCCGGGTTTATACCCCGCAAACTTTCAGCGAGGCCAAAGGCCCCTACGCGCGGGTGATCAATTTAGACCTAGCCTATGAAAATATGCCACATGTCCATGTGGTGGACGCTTATGCGATGACTTCCCACGGGTCGACCGACAAAATTCAAAATAAACGCCTGGAGTTATTCCCCTCCGATGCGGACAGGGAGCGGGTGAAACTGGTACAAGCCGGAGATATTGCTGGCGACTACGTGGTCATCCATATGCGCAAGGACACCTGGCCTAGCCGCAATCTTCCAGACGTCACCTGGAAAAAAATTCTGGACATATTGCTGGAATGTACCGATTTCAAAATAGTGCAAGTGGGCTCCGCCCATGAAATTGCATTTGATTACCACCCCCGATTATTGAATATGCTGGGGAAATTCACTATCCATGAATTGCGGGAAATCATCGCAGGCGCTAAGTGTTACGTGGGCGTAGACTCGGGCACTTTGCATGTCGCCGCTTGCACCGATACGCCGGTGATTGCCATGTTCAGCAGCGCCCACCACCGTCTGCGAGAACCCCTGGAACGGCCGCCCCAGGCGCGCTTTATTGCCATTCAGCCTCAGGTGGACTGCTACGGTTGCCAAGAACATTACCCGCCGCCCATCACCGGAGTCATATGCCACCGGGGCGACCCCTACTCGCCCCCCTGCAAAGATGCGTTTGACGTAGACAATATCCGCCAATCTTTAATAGACCTAGGCCTGGCAAAACCTTCGATGCCATAAAGCCCCACCACTTCTTCAATCACACTATGAACTACGCTGCTTTTTGGGAATATTTCAACGGCTTTGCCGCGCCTTTGCTACAACACCGCGCAGGCTCCTTCCGTATGGCCTTTGAACACTTGGAAAAGCTCGGGCGCCCTGCTTGTATTGTGGAAACCGGATGTGTACGCAACCAGGGCACCTTCACCGGCGAAGGCCAAAGTACTGTGTTGTTCGATAAATTCAGCGAGTGCGTGCCCGGCACTATTGTCCATTCGGTGGACATTAGCCCGGAGAGCACCTCAATGTGCAAAAGCATTGTCTCCAGCCGCATCCAGGTGCACACATCCGACAGCGTAACGTTTTTGCGCCACCAGTGCGCCGGCCTCATCAAACCCTACGCCCATATTGACCTGCTCTACCTCGACTCTTTTGACGTGGACGTCGAAAAGCCCCACGACAGCGCCATGCACCACATGAAAGAGCTACTGGCGGTAGCACCTTTGGTCAACGCCAACACCTTTATGCTGGTAGATGACTCCCCTACCAGCGCCACCTTTTATATCGACGCCGGACAGCTCAAGCTAGTCTCGCCCCAGCGCATTGGCGGTAAGGGCAAATATATCGCAACCTATATGGAAGACATAGGCGCAAAACCCATCTACCAAGGCTACCAGGCTGCATGGATGGGGATGTGAAGCCACTGTTATGACGTCGCCGACACCAACACAGCGCCGGATTTATGTCTTTTGTGACGGCGGCATAGGCAACCGCATCAACGCTTTGGTATCGGCTATCGCGATTGCCGAACGTTTCCAACTGGCCATGACCGTGTACTGGCCGGTCAACAGTTGGTGCGGTGCGGCCTTTGCGGACATTTTTGAAAATGTCTTTGACGTACGCACTGATGCGTTGAACACCTTGGCGGGCAAATTTACCCACGCAAAAATGATGCTGCATGACGCCATGGGCGCCCAGTTTTTGCAAGTGCCCTTTGAGTCGGCTTATGACTACCAATCGATGGAAGACTTTGCGCAACGCGGTCTTCCCGCCGGGAAAGATATATTTTTATACCCGGCGATTATTGCGCCCTGGATTCCTGAGCCGCTGGTGCACGCGGCGTTGCGCAGTTTGCGTTTCAGTGAAGAAATTCGCAGTGCGGTGCAAACGTTTATTTCCACTACCCTGGTGCAGCCCTTCCACGGCCTGCACCTGCGTCGCACCGACTTGCGCGTAGGACTGAGCGACGCCGAGGTGTTATCGCTGGTACAGCGCCATCCGAATGAAGTTTTTTTTGTGTGTTCCGACGACCCACAGGCCGAAGCACTGGCCTGCGCCCATCCACATGTCCATGCCCGCGCCAAGGCACACCACGTAGAGAAAAAGGAAGGCAAGGCAGATTGGATCAGCCTGTCCAAAGACCAGGAAGGCCGGGTGTCTTACGGCAATATAGAGCGCAGCCGCGATGCCATGATCGAAGGGACGATTGACCTCCTGATATTGGCCCATAGCCAGATCTTAGGGTTTTCAGGCTCCACCTTTCAACGCATGGCCCGGTTGCTCGGTGACGCCGCGCCATTGGTGCACATTGCGCGACCCACCGCCCTGCCCTACTTCAGCTATACGGAAATGACGCAGCAAATTGAACGCCAGCTCATCGAGCCAGGCATGCTGCTTCAGGTCTGCCAGACCATGCTGCAAAACGGCGAGGCGGGCCAAGCCCTGGACTTGATGCGCATGGGCTTTGAGCGCATGACCGACGCCCAGCGACCGGACATCGCACATAGCCTCGGGGTGATGTTGCTGAACCAAAACCAGCCGCGCCAGGCCAGCCTGTATTTCATCGCGGTATTGCAACTACAAAACTTGCGCTACAGCAGTTGGCTGCATCTGGCCTATGCAAAAACTTTGCTCGGTGAGCATGAGCAGGCCAAGCAAGCACTGCAACAAGCCATGACTTGCCGACCACCGGCCCTGACTCCCTCCGACCAGATGTTGGACAAGGCGCTGGCCGAACGCTACCAATTGCCTGCGCCCCCGGCCGGCACACCTTAAGGACATCCTATGCATCCCGACCTTGTTAACGCCTACCGCGCCTTGCGGCAGCTTTCCTTTGGCGAGTCATTGTCGGTACAGGAAGTAAGCCATTTGGTCGGAAGCGGTAGCGGGTCACCATTGGTATTTGAAGTCGGCGCTAACAGCGGACAGACCACGGCAGAATTTATCCACCACATGCCTAACACCCGCATCATTTGTTTCGAGCCGGACCCGCGCGCGATCCAAAAATTCAAATCCCATATACACAGCCCGCTGGTGAGTTTGGAAGAGATTGCGATTGGCGCTGACAACGGCACCGTGATGTTTCACCAAAGCTCGGGGGCTGAACATATCGACCCGCAGGGTTGGGACCATTCAGGCTCCATCCGCAAGCCCAAGACGCATTTAGACGTCTGGCCGTGGGTAAAGTTTGAGCGCCAAATTCCGGTGCCCATGATGCGCTTGGACGACTGGGCAGCCGCTAAGCAGATTGGCACGGTGGATTTCATTTGGGCCGACGTGCAAGGCGCAGAAAGCGATCTGCTGGTAGGTGCGCAGCAGGTCTTAAGCCGGACGCGGTTTTTTTATACCGAATTTAGCGACGACGAATGGTACGAAGGGCAAATCAATTTCGCCACCTTAAGCGCCTGCCTCCCCGGATTTTCTTTGCTGCACAAATTTGCCAATGATGCGTTGTTTGTATCTAACAACGAGATCGTGCACACCATCAAAAGCAGCCTACCCTCCTGATTGAAAGCGCCCCATGCAAGCACCTGGCCATTTTCGCTACGACATGTTTTCGCAAGGCATATTTGTCGATCCCATGCCGCCGACCAGCCGTTTGGATGCGCTGGCGCAAAAGCTGCACCCGCAGCAGTCGCAATTTCCCTTGGTGCGCATGGGTTCAGCGGCCGATGGCGGTTACTTGGTGCCAGACGATTTACAAGACATCAAAGCCTGCTTTTCTCCTGGTGTCGATACCTTTGCGACCTTTGAAACCGACTTGCTCAAGCGCGGTATCGGTTCGCATCTAGCCGACTACAGTGTTGACAAGGTGCCCGATGGTTTGCAGGCCCTGTCCTTTGTCAAAAAATTTGTGGGCGGCAATACAGCAGGCCACCATGTGGCCTTAGAAGACTGGGTTACTCAGTTTGAACCGCATGCCAAAAATGACGAATTGATTTTGCAAATGGACGTGGAAGGCGCTGAATACGAAACCCTTCTGGCCTGCCCGTCCAGCGTACTCGCCAAGTTTCGCATCATGGTCATCGAGTTCCATTCGGTAGAGAGCTGGGGCCATGGAGACTTCCTCAACATCGTGGAAGCCACTTTCACCAAACTGCTTCGTTCGCACTTTATCGTCCACAGCCACCCCAATAACGCTATGGGCCTGGTGGATATGAATGGTTTTGTCGCACCGCGTATTTTCGAGCTCACTTTGCTGAGCCGCAGCCGCGCCGCGCCTGGCGCCATCGCTGCCACCCCGCATCCGCTGGACTTTCCCAACGTCAACAATATGCCACCCCTGGACTGGGGCCAATGCTGGGTGCCACGCGTGCGCAGCTAAATCGATTTAGATCAAGTTCCGCATGTTTCCACGTATCCGCTTTTTTGGCGTTGACAGCCCCACCGGCGTCGGGACCCATTGCTCCCAAACGGTGAAAGCCTTGCAGGCCTTCCAATTTGAAGCGATCCAGGTGCAGCTGATCAAGCACAACTACATTGACGAAGTGCAGGCAGCGGTGTCTGACAGCATGGACAGCGACGTCAATATCTTCTTTTTCCCCGAGGTGTATGCCAACAACCTGAAGGGAACCAAGATTTACTGGTGCGTGTTCGACGCCAGCCGTCCCAACCCCGGCTATGAGCAGTGGTTGGAAAGTTTTCACTATGTATTCGCCACCAGCCACTGGGGCCGCGACATCCTGCTCGAGCGCGGCATGGATGGCAGCAAAATTTTTGTAGTACCCGAAGGCGTGGACCCCAAGTTTTACAACCCCTACGGCAAGCCGCCCGCGGCGCCAGTTGGCAAAACCAAATTTCTGATGGTGGGTAAATACGAGCAAAAAAAAGGCTACCGCGAAGCCTTTGAGGCACTGCGTATCGCTGTGGCGCAAGGCGCACAACTAGAGTTGCTCACCAAGTCCGACTGGATCAACGGCACCAACGCCGTGCTCCACCCCGAGTTCATCCAACTGGTGCAGCAATACCAAAGCCAATTCAATATCGTGGTCTATACCGGCAATTTTTCGCGCGAACAAATGCGTATGCTGTATTACTCGGCGGACTATTTTTTGCATCCCTCGCGCTGCGAAGGCTGGAGCCTGCCGCTGATTGAAGCCATCGCCTGCGGTGTGCCATGCATCAGCACACGCTTTGGCGGCCACTCCGAATACCTGGGTTTCCTGACGGAGGCTGAGATTATCAAAACCACCCTCGCCCCAGTGGACTGCCAAGCTTTCAAAGATGCCGTGGGGCATAGCGATGGCGATTATGGGCAATGGGCCTATCCGGATGTTGAAGATATGGCGCAGCGCATTTTGGCGGCTGCCGCCCTGCCCGGTGCCTCAGGTTTGGGCGGCTCCGACTATGTGCGCCAGCACTATTGCTGGGACCGCACGGCGGACAAAATACTACAGTTCCTTCAAGCGTTGGGGCCAGCTGCAAATCGCACCTTGGCGCCGCGCGCAAGCTGATTTCGCATTAGCTCTTGGCATCTGTACCTGAACACCACCATCATGATCAAATGCAAAGCGGAGTAGCCCTTGGAACCGATTAAATCCCTGGCCTTGTACCAAAACGGCGTCTACGTCGAAAACGCCACCCCTACCCAGCGATTGCTGCAATTGGCCCAGGCCATGCGCCCTGTCCAGACGCGCTTTCCCCTGATTCGCATCGGCAGCGCACACGATGGCGGCTATTTGGTGCCCGATGATTTAAGCGGTATTTCCGCTTGCTTTTCGCCCGGCGTGGAGGTGAACTCGAGCTTTGAACTGGACTTGCTGCAAAAAACCGGCATCGGCTCGCACCTTGCCGACTATTCGGTCGATGGGCCACCCGCTAATTTCCAGCCCAAGTCCTTTATCAAAAAATTCCTGGGGCCCAATAACAACCCAATACACATTACCTTGGAAGCATGGGTAAAAAGCCAGGCTGAATACCAGCTAGAGCATGATTTTTTATTGCAAATGGATATTGAAGGTGGCGAGTACCTGACCCTCTTGGCCACGCCACAAGAATTGCTCCGGCGTTTTCGCATCATCGTACTGGAAATCCACTATGTCGAATGCTGGGCGCATCCGCTGTTTTTTAATACCGTAGAAGCCATGTTTGAAAAAGTCCTGGCTGATTTTTATGTGGTACACAACCATCCCAATAACCACGGCGCTTTGCTCAATCTCAACGGGTTTGCGGCACCGCAATTTTTTGAAATCACCTTGTTGCGCAGGGACCGCTCGCCCGCTTTGGACTTCTGCCGAGAATTCCCCCACCCGCTGGACAATGCCTGTTACCGCAGCCGCGATGAATTGGTGCTTCCGCCGCAGTGGTATGGAGCCCCACCGCCAGTCTGAGCCACTTACGCCAGTACCAAACAAGGCAGGCGCGTAGCGCACTAGCCCCGCTGCTTGGCTCTTCGGTTGGCAGCGTTATAGGCTAGCTGGTCGCCTCCGCCGATCCCTTTGCTCACCGGGGCTAGCGCTTGAAGTCAATGCCCGAGAGATTGGCAAAGTCGTTGGTCGCTGTCGGCTTCAAGGGGTCCAACATACCTATGGGCGCCACTTGCATCGCTGTCAAGGCAGACGGCGGCGCGGTCCCCATGCCAGCCTGTACTGCGCCGGCGCTTGTGGCTTGGGTTTCAAAGCTGCGCATTTGATCGACCAAATTGCCAACCGCCAAGCTGGCCGAGCGCATGGTGGCACTGTAAGAATCCACTGGCGCATTCAGGCTTGGTGTGGCCACGCCGCGCGGCCCGCCCGCTGCGTCAAAAGTGCCGATGGCTTGCGCCAAGGCGCTGGTACGCTGCGCCAAACCAGTCGCTAACGCTAGCGCCACCGCTGCGTCTTGGGATGGCTCATTAGTAGCCTGGTCGCTAGCGACCGCCGCCTGCGCCACATAGGCACTGGCGGACCTCACTGATTCTGCGACCATAGATGGCAATCCATCCGTACCGCCCAAGGCAGACACAGCTTGGGTTTGCAATGCCGCCAATTCCCCGGTGGTCAGTGCTTGTACTTGCACGGTGCTCAAGGCACTGAGCTGATCGGTACGCAAAGCTGCCACAGCTGCCGTGTTCAGTGCGCTCAATGCCGCATAGCTGGCTGCATCCTGCGCGGCAAACCACACGTCACCTGCCAGATGGCTCACGCCGTCCGCAGTTTGGTAACTGGATGTCAAACCGATGGTATTGCCATGGTCCTGGGTGTCGGTGACCTGCGCCGTCACCGATATTTCAGTGATACCCAGCGCAGTCAGGCTTTGAACCTCACCGGCTTCGCTGATACCGTCTGAATTGGCATCGACCCAAACGCCCAGCTGGCTGTAAGCCGCATCGGCGCTACTGATCACGCCGTCATGGTTGCTGTCGAGCTCGGCCAGGGCTTGGTAACCATCGGTCGCTGTGCTGCCGTCGGCCAGCACCGTGGCATTACCAAACAACTCGGTACCGTTGTTAATCGTTCCATCGGCATTGAGGTCACGCACCAATAAGCCATCGCTTGGCGCGACCCAACCAGTCTGCACTGGCTGACCGCTGGCCAACAAGTCGAACTGCACGCCATCGGCCATCGCCAGGGTCGTGATGCCATTGCCGTTCAAGTCCAGCACGATAGGCGTATAGACCAGTTTGGCGTTGGCGCTCAAGGCCTGGGTTTGCAGCGCAGTAAATCCGCAGGTAGTCAGTGCCGCCACCTGCGTGGTGGACAAGGCCGCGATGTCGTTGGTCGTCATGCCCTGCATTTGCGTCGTAGTCATGGCGCGCATTTCGGCTGTCGTCAGTGTGGCAATTTGCGACGTAGTCAGGGCCGCGATTTGCGAAGTCAGCAGCGCTGCAAAGCTACTGGTATTGATCGCCGCCAAATCCGAAGTCTCCAAGGCCACGATTTGCTTCGTCATCAAAGCCACCGCTTGGGATGTCACCAATGCCGCCAGGTCTGCGGTGGTCAAGGCCACGATCTGGTTGGTCTGCAGGTTCATCACACTGTCGCTGCTCAAGGCGGCAAAGTCTGTTGCTTCCATGGCGGCTATCTGCGATGTACCCATAGCGAATACTTGCTGTGAAATCAGCGCCGCAGTCTGGGTACTGCTAAAGGCCATGATCTCGGCGGTGGTCAACGCAGCGATTTGCAGCGTCCGTAGCGCGGCAATGCCGGCCGTGCTGATGGCCGCAAAGTCTTGTGTCTCCAAGGCCACCAATTGCGCAGTCGCCAAAGCAAAGGTCTGGTCACTGCGCAAGGCATAGGCCTGATCCGTACGCAAGGCCATGATCTCAGCGGTTGTCAGCACGGAAACCGTATAGGTCGCCAAAGCCTGGATAGCTGCTGTGCTCAGCGCTGCGAAGTCTTGCGTCTGCATCGCCAAAACTTGGGCCGTCGTCATCGCCACTGCCTGCTGCGTCGTCAAAGCTTGCGCCTGGTCGGTACGCAGGGCGATGACGTCGGCACTGGTCAAAGCGCTCACTTGCGCAGCCTGCAATGCAGCGATGGAGCTGGTATTTATGGATGCAAAGTCTTGCGTCTCCATCGCCACCAATTGGGCTGAAGTCAATGCAAAGACCTGCTGCGTTGCTAAGGCTTGCGCCTGGTCGGTGCGCAAGGCAATGATGTCCGCGCTGGTCAGTGCCACTACTTGCAGTGTCCGCAACGCTGCAATCGCGCTGGTTTTAATCGCCGCAAAGTCTGCCGTCTCCATGCCCACCAACTGCGCCGTCGTCAACGCAAAGACCTGGGCAGTAGTCAGCGACGCTGCCTGCGTAGTTGTCAAGGCCACCACCTGGCTGGTCAGCAAGGCGGCAATGCTGTTGGTCGACAACGCTACCGCGTCTTGCGGCGTCTCCAGCGCTGCAATTTGTGATGTGCCCAAGGCCACTACCTGCTGGGTCGCAAGACTTTGCGCCTGCGCCGTCGTGATCGCAAATATCTGCGCCGTGTCCAGTGCGGCCATGCTGCGCGTACTGATGGCGGAGATGTCCGCTGTCTCCAAAGCAGCTACCTGCGACGTATCCAAGGCCACCACCTGTTGCGTCGTGAAAGCAAAGGCTTGGTCGGTGCGCAAGGCGATGACTGCAGCGCTACTCAAACCTGCCACCTGCGCCGTTAGCAAGGCGGCGATGCTGTTGGTCGAAAGGGACGCAAAGTCTTGCGTCTCCATGGCCAGGAGTTGCGCGGTCGTCAATGCTACTGCCTGCTGTGTCGTCAAAGCCTGCGCCTGGTCGGTACGCAAAGCAATGATGTCAGCACTGGTCAAGGTGCTCACTTGCGCAGCCTGCAATGCGGCAATAGCGCTGGTATTGATTGATGCAAAGTCAGCCGTCTCCATCGCCGCCAATTGCGCTGCTGTCAGCGCAAAGACCTGTTGCGTTACCAAAGCCTGCGCCTGGTCGGTACGCAAGGCAATGATGTAGTCGCTGGTCAGCGCCACTACCTGTAGCGTCCGCAACGCGGCAACCGCGCTTGTGTTGAGCGAAGCAAAGTCTCGCGTCTCCATGCCCAGCAGTTGGGCTGTAGTCAAGGCAAAGGCTTGGGCACTGGTCAGCGCCGCTGCTTGCGCGGTGGTGAAAGCCACCACTTGGCTGATGAGCAAGGCGGCCATGCTGTTAGTGGACAGAGATACAAAGTCTTGCGTCTCCAGGGCTGCCAGCTGTGGTGTAGTCAAGGCTACCGCCTGCGCAGTCGTCAAGGCCAGCGCCTGGTCCGTGCGCAAGGCCACGATCTGGTCGCTAGTCAAGGCCGCTAGGCTGTTGGTGCTCAAGCTGGCCGCATCGCGTGTCTCCAAGACCGCCACTTGCGCTGTCGTCAAAGCATAGGCCTGCTGCGTCGTAATCGCCTGCGCCTGCGCCGTGCTCAGGGCAATGATGTCGGCGCTGCTCAACACCGATACCGTGTAGGTCGCCAAGGCCGCTATCGATGCGGTGCTCAGGGACGCAAAGTCTTGCGTCTCCATCGCCAAGAGCTGCGCCGTCGTCAGGGCCACCGCCTGCTGTGTCGTCAAGGCCAATGCCTGATCTGTGCGTAAGGCCACCACTTGGGCACTGCTCAGGCTGGCCACCACCACGGTCGTCAAGGCCGCAATGTCCGCCGTCACGATGGCAGCGACTTGCTGCGTAATCAATGCAGTAGCCTGCGCACTGAGCAAGGCTTGGGCCTGCGCCGTGGCAATGGCCGCAATCTGCGCCGTCTGCAAGGCCACGATGTTGGCCGTCACCAGGGCCACAAAGTCTTGCGTCTCCAAGGCCACCAGCTGCGCTGTGGTCAGTGCAAAGACTTGCTGCGTGGCCAGGCTTTGCGCCTGCGCACTGGTCAAGGCCACGATCTCTGCCGTCGTCAATGCAACTAGCTGTGCCGTCTGCAAGGCTACAACCGAGTTTGTATTGAGGGACGCAAAGTCTTGCGTCTCCATCGCTACAAACTGCGCCGTTGTCAAGGCAAAGGCTTGCTGGGTTGCAAAAGCTTGCGCTTGGTCAGTACGCAAAGCGATGATGTCCGCAGTGGTCAAAGCCACCACTTGCAGTGTCCGCAACGCCGCAATGGAACTGGTGTTTAGCGCTGCAAAGTCTTGCGTCTCCATACCCACGAGCTGCGCCGTGGTCAAGGCAAAGGCCTGGGCAGTGGTCAGCGACGCTGCTTGCGTAGTCGTCAAGGCCACTACCTGTGCTGTCAGCAAGGCAGCGATGCTGTTGGTCGACAACGCCACCGCATCTTGCGGAGTCTCTAGCGCTGCAATCTGTGAGGTGCCCAAGGCCACGATCTGCTGCGTGGCAAAGGACTGCGACTGCGCCGTGGTGATCGCAAATATCTGTGCCGTACCCAAGGCCGCAATGCTGCGCGTGCTAATGGCCGAGATGTCCGCCGTCTCCAAAGCTGCAATCTGCGCCGTGCCCAAAGCCACCACCTGCTGCGTGATCAAAGCAAAGGCCTGGTCGGTGCGCAAGGCCACAATTTCGGCACTGGTCAAGGCCGCTACCTGGCTTGTGAGCAAAGCAGCGATGCTGTTGGTGCTAAGGGATGCAAAGTCTTGCGTCTCAAGGGCCACCACTTGCGCCGTGCCCAAAGCTACCACTTGCTGCGTAGCCAGGGCTTGCGCCTGGTCGGTCCGTAGCGCTACCACTTGGGCTGTACCCAGAGCCACTACTTGCTGCGTAGCCAGGAATTGCGCCTGGTCGGTGCGCAAGGCCACTATCTGCGCCGTACCCAAAGCGGCAACGCTGCTAGTGCTCAAGCTGGCCGCATCGCGTGTCTCCAAGACCGCCACTTGCGCCGTCGT